>DASRIN010000387.1:0-10739 GCA_035649975.1 Gemmatimonadales bacterium | reverse complement strand
GCCTTCATGTTCTTCATGGCCGGAATCGTTCCGGGGCTTTTGCTCCCGGAGGAGCGGGCCCGATTCCTGGGGAGCTTCCTCTCCTGGGGTTCCGCCGTGATCGGGATCGCGGTTGGGTTGCTCGTCGCCGCCGTGATCCGGAGCGAGCGCTTCTCGCCTGCCACCGTCATGAACCTGGGACTGGTCTTCGAGATCGCCAGCAGCTACGCCATTGCGGCAGCCGAGTTCGGCGATCCGCTGGGACTCGAAACCCATCGTGGTTTCCTGGGACTCTCCTGGGTAGCCGTGTGGGTCCTGCTGTTCACCGTGGTCGTGCCGACCTCCCCACGCCGGGCGGTCTTGGCCGCGCTGGCCTCGGTGAGCTCGGTTCCCGTCATCGTCGGTTTCCTGGTCGCGTCCGACATTGCTGCAGTCGAGATAAACCCGGCGCAGTTCTTCTTTGCGCTGGTGTTCCCCTACCTCCTGGTGGTGGGCATGGCCTACGTCGGCGCCCGCGTGGTCTACCAGCTGGGCACCGAGGTTAAGCGTGCCCGCGAGCTGGGTAGCTATCGCCTGGAGGAAAAGCTGGGTGAAGGTGGGATGGGAGAGGTCTGGCGAGCCCGGCACCGGATGCTGAGCAGGCCTGCGGCCATCAAGCTCATTCGGCCCGCTGCCATGGGCAACGGTCACGCCGGAGTGTCGGCCGAGGCCGTCCGCCGGTTCCAGCGGGAAGCCGAGGTCATCGCTCGCCTGCGCTCACCCCACACGGTGGAGCTGTTCGATTTCGGGATCGCCGACGACGGCGCTTTCTACTACGTGATGGAGCTGCTCGATGGGCTCGATGCCGACTCGCTGCTCCGGCGATTCGGGCCAACCCCGCCCGAGCGGGCCATCTATCTCCTACGACAGATCTGTCATTCCCTCTCCGAGGCCCAGTCCTGCGGTCTGGTTCATCGCGACATCAAGCCGGCGAACATCTTCCTCTGCCGCTACGGGGAGGAGTACGACTTCGTGAAGGTGCTGGACTTAGGCATCGTGGGCGCGGTTCGCGAGGCCGCCGATCCGAGCCTGGTGGAGACACGGGAGAATGCGGTGCGGGGCACGCCGGCGTTCATTGCTCCGGAGCAAGCGATGGGGGCCAAGGTCGACTGGCGGGCCGACATCTACGCCACCGGCTGTGTGGCCTACTGGCTCCTGACCGGGCAATTCGTGTTCACTGCGGACACCCCTATGGGGCTGCTCTTGCAGCACGCCCAAACGCCGCCGACCCGTCCATCAGCCCGAACCGAAGTGCAGATCCCCCGGGCGCTCGACGACCTGGTGTTGTCCTGCCTGGCGAAGGATCCCGCGAAACGACCTCAGTCCGCCCGGGAGCTGTCCCTTCGGCTGGGTGAAGTGGAGGGCGCAAGCGCTTGGACCCAGGATCGGGCTCGGGAGTGGTGGCTGACGCACGCGCCTCGGCAGCAGGTGGAGGATAGGATCCATGCTTGAAACGCTGGCCACGGTCTGGTGCTAAGCTAGATTGCACAGGACTCCTCCACGCCAGACTACGATGACACCAGCGGTCCACGTTCTCGTCTTCGACGGCTTCGCCGATTGGGAGCCGGCGTTCGCGCTAGCCGAGCTACGCCGCTCCGGCGGTTTGGAGGTGGTGACGCTCGGCTTCACCGTCGAGCCGGTGCGGTCGATGGGTGGGCTGCGTGTGGTGCCGGACCGAACCCTTGCCGGTGTGGATCCGGCGGACGTCCGGCTCCTCATTCTTCCGGGTGGCGATATGTGGGAGGGCGAGTATCCCCGCACTGCGCTTGAACCTGTCCTCGCGGCGCTGCACCAGGCTGGGGTACCTATCGCGGCGATCTGCGCCGGGACCCTGGCTCTGGCCCGGGCGGGATTGCTGGACCACCACGCGCACACCAGCAACGATCGCGGATACCTCGAGCGCACGGTGCCGGCCTATGCGGGCTCCACTCGGTACGTTGATGAGCTGGCGGTTCGGGATCGCGGCCTCATCACCGCGAGTGGGGTAGGGCCGACCGAGTTTGCCCGGGAGATCTTCGAGGAGCTGCAGGTCTTCAGCCCGGAGGACCGTCCGGTGTGGTACCATCTCTTCAAGCACGGGCGGTTTCCAGAACCGGCGACCTGACGGCAGTCAGCGCGACCGCGGCTGGGTCCGTAGCACCCGGCGCATCATCACTCATCCCGCTGCAGGGTAACCTTCAATCGGTCGTTGGCGGCTGAGAATGTCCCTTTTAGCGCCGCTCCTTCAACCTGCCAGCTGAGGTAAGGGAGGAAGGAATCCGAGTCGTGGTCGAATGCCACTGTGTCTGTCGTGGAATCGTACCAGTAGCGCCCAAGGAGCGACTCGGTCTCTGTCGTCCCTGACTCCGTGTAAGCCGCGGGCAGCAGCAAGCTCCCGTCAGTCGTTCCCTGCGACGAGTCGAAGGGATCGAGTCTGATGACTAGCCTGGCCCCCTCGGCGAGCAGATCCACCTCGTTGCCTGCTCGGGTGAGTCGCATCTCACTCGCGTGATAGCGGCCGGCGATGTCCTGAACCGGGCAGCCGTCGTCGTACCAGCCAGCGGCGGCCCAGATGAGCAGTGCGCACCAGAGGGCCATCAGAACCATCCCGCCCGCAGCGAAACCGTGCCGGTCAACCCGCGGAGATCGGAGTCCTGGACGCCTGCGAGATCGGCGCTCCCGATGTAGCGATAACCTGCTCCCAGCCCAATGCGGGCAAATCTCGCCAGCCGCAGCTCCAGACCGACCGCGGGCTCGAACACAAAGATGTGATCGATTCCATCGGTGCTGTGGGTACTCAGTCCTCCAGCGCCCACCAGCACGTCCGCAGTGAAATTCACCAGCGACGCGGTGTGAACCACGTACCCCACCAGAAAGCCACCATAGCCCATGCCGAGGCGCTCACCCGACCCCGGCACCGGATTGTCCGTCGCTAGGCCAGCCCCGCCCAATCCGAGGTAGACCCGCTGCTTCAGCAGCACGGCTCCCCGGGCTCCGGCGAAGGCAGCGAAGTCACCCATCATGTTGCCGAACCGGGTGTCCAGCTCCACGAAGCCTCCGTAATCCCGCAGCCGGGTACCCATCGCTTGTTCCCGAGGCTTGGTCTCGGGCGATTGGGCTTCCGAGGGCGGGGCGAGTATCAGAAGCGTGAGCACCATCATGAGGAACCGCGACATGGTCATTCCTTTCTTCCAGCCTGATGTTCTCGGTATGCAGCCACTCCTCGTCCCACCGGTCGCCCACCGATGCGAAGTAGCGCTCGATCGCCAGCTCCAGCTCGCCGCGGGACAGCAGGGCCCGGATCCACTCGGCATCGCCGGGCCAGAGCTTCCTCGGTGCCTGTTCCGCGACGTATGCAGCAACTCTGGGCCAGAGGTCTGCCGGGCAGGGTGCCGTCGCGAGAAAGCGCACCCCATCCACGGCCCCCACGACGGCCAGGCACTGACTGGCTGTGGACTGTTCGATTGATGGACTGCCCATACACCTGCTCCTGCCGTAGAACGGACGGTGGTGAACGGTCGCCAAGATGAGAGGATGAACTTCAGGGACCAAGCAGGTCAGGACGAGCGGTCGGACAGGGTGATGAACGGTCGCCGGCAGCGCGATCGGCGGGTTACACGGTCATGCGCTCCCGGAACTCCCGAGAACGGCGGCGGGACAAGGTCACTTCGTGTCCGCTCTCCAGCCGGGCCAGCAGCCGTCCTCCGAACCACACCTGGATGGATCGGACGGCCTTCAAGTTGATGATCTGGTGACGATTCGCCTGAAAGAACACCCGCTCATCGAGCCGGGGGACGAGATCCACCAGCGTGCGGGCGATCAACGGCTTCTCGTTGGCGAAGTAGACTCGAGTGGAATTGCCGGCGGACTCGAACAGCTGGATCTCGCCCAGCCGGATCAGCCAGCACCTTTCGCCCTCTGCCACGAAGACCCGATGGTTTTCGGTGAGCTGTCGCGGGTTGGATATAGGCGGTGTTGGGCGGGTTGGAGGAGGGGTGCTGAGAAGCCGTTCGACCGCGCGCGCCAGGCGTCCGGGCTCGATCGGCTTGAGGAGATAGTCCAAGGCGCTGACCTCGAAGGCGTGGAGCGCGTACTCGTCGTAGGCCGTTGTGAAGACGATCAGGGGCACGGAATCCAGTGAGGTCAGCAAGTCGAACGCCGATTCGCCAGGCATCTGGATATCGAGGAAGAGCACATCGGGCTCCAGGTCGAGCATCATCTTCCTGGCGTCCCGTGCGGTGGCGGCTTCACCCGCGATCTCGATCTCCGGGTGCTGCTGCAGCAGGCGGCGGAGCTCCTTGCGGGCCAAGCGCTCATCGTCCACGATCAGCGCTCGCAGCCTGCTCACGGTCTCCTCATGGCTGCGCGGTCCCATCCGGTACGGCCGGCGCGGACGGAGTGGGTACCACAACGTCGCAGCTGACCTCGTCCAGCCCGGACGCCGCGAGGGTCAGCTGGGCTTGGTCACCGAAGATGAGCCGCAGCCGCTCCAGGGAATTCGCCAGGCCGATCCCACCCGATTCGCCCAACGACCCCAGGCTACCGGTGTTGGTCACTCTGATGTGCAGGTCATGGGCCCGTTTGCGGGCCACGATCCGAACGGTCCCGCCGTCGGCGAGTCGAGCGATGCCGTGCTTGATGGCGTTTTCGACCAGGGTCTGGACCAGCATCGGGGGGACGAGATGGCCGAGCGTTTGGGGTTCCACATCTATGTGGTAGCGGAGGCGGCTCTCGAGCCGGAGCGACTCCAGCTCGAGATAGTGGCGGGTGGCCTCCAGCTCCCGGTCCAGGGTAATGGTCCTGGCTCGGCTGGAGAGGAGAGCGAACCGCAGCAACGCCGCCAATCCGGTGACCGCATTCTGGGCCCGGGTCGAGTCCTCGGTGACCAGCCCTCGCAGGCTGTTCAAGCTGTTGAAGAGAAAGTGAGGGTTCAGTTGGGCCCGCAGCGCGCGCAGCTCGGTATCGCGCATGGCCACCTCCAGCCGCCATCTGTCGGTCTCGGCGCCGCGCAAGCCGCGCAGATAGTGGACCGCCAGATAGATCACCGACCACCCCAGGATGACAGCCACGTGACCCGCGAAGATCGCGGCCAGGGGCCCGGTCCGGTCCCGCGGGATGATAAGGAGAAGGAACGGCAACACTCCCAGCATCATCGCGAAGGCGATGGCGAGGCTCGCGACCACGATGCGCGGCACCAGCTGCGCGGGAGAGAGCCGCAGCCACCCACGCTTCAGGATGTGTCTTCGGAACTGGTCGGTCAGGACGATGCCGAGTACTGCGCCGACCACCGCGCGGCCGACCACCGCCCATCGTAAGCCTCCATAGAGCGTCGGGATCGCGGCGGTCACCACTCCCATGAGCGACCACCCGGTAACCTGGCAGATCCAGTATGGACGCATGGGCCTCCGGAACCTGGGCGGATGCAGCAACGATACTCGCCGGACCGCGGGAGGCCAGCGCCAGATGTTGCGGGCCTCGGCAAGGGACCCTAGCTCGTATTCACTGAGGGAGAAAGCCGGATGTGCCCAACGGTCGCAGGAGCGGATGGACGGCAAAACGAGGACTACAACGGACGGTTTCCGGCGCGCCGGCGGTCCAGCTACCCGACGACCTGCCTCAGTGCCTTCCGGAGCAGCTTGCGGGTGTTCTTGTAGCTCAGCCGCTCGAACGCGTCATCCGGATCGCACCAGATTCTCTGGCGCCCGTCCTCGGGAGGGCCGGCCTCGCGGCTGAACCGGACCAGGAAATACTCGACTCTCGCCTTGGCGCCGAGGAAGCCATACTCGAGGATCCCCGCCGGTCCGATCAGTTTCCCGATGACGCCGGCCTCCTCCCTGGTCTCGCGCAAGGCGGCGGCTTCCGGCGTCTCTCCCTTCTCGATGTGACCCTTGGGGAAGATCCAGCTTCCCCGCCTCCGCTTGGCGGTGACCAGGAGGACCTGCGGTTCGCTGCCATCGAGTCGGACGACGATGGAGCCCGCCTGGTGAATGAGTGGCACAGGCGCTAGTCGCTAGCCACTAGTCACTAGTCACTAGTCACTAGTCACTAGTCTCTTGTAGTCGCGGGTCACGAGTCCCGAGTCAGGGAGCCATTGGCCCGGTCATCTCTGTGTGCGCCACCATCGCCCGGTGATGCGCCGACGCCGACCGCCTCGGTGAGCTTGCGCCCGACCTTGCCCGCAACCTTCACTGCCGCGCCGGTGACTGCCGCCGCTGCCGCCGTCTCCAGGCCTTTCTTCACCCCTACCCGGGCTGGTTTGACCAGCAGCTTCCTGGACGGCTTGGCGCCCACGATTTTCCTGGCCCGGCGACGTGCCTTTCCGGCACCGTAATCGGGATGCATGGTGAGGAGTTGGGCCACCGCGGTCGCGATGAGGCGTTTGTACTGTTTCTTGGATACGCTGCTCTCGACGGCTTTCAGCCCCGCAACCAGCGTTCCCATGCCCAGCTGCCCGAGATGATCCTTGACCTTCGCCATCTGAAAATCCTCCTGGATATTTGGTCGCGAGTCACAAATCTCGAGTCGCGAGTTCCGAGTCTAAAGGCTCCTGGTCCGCAACCACCAAGTCAGGTTTGCTGACATCCCCAGTCCCAACCTCTTGCCCCAGGCTCGCGACTGGCGACTCTTGACTCGCGATCGGTACCGGCTCCTCCAGCCCTCTCCCCAACTCCTCAGCCCGGGCCAGAATCCGATTCCCCAGGTCACCGCCCCAGATCGACTGAAACCGATCGAACGCCGCCAGTGCGGCCCCGTCGGCCAGACGCCCCAGCGCCGCCAAGCCGTTATCGAGCTCAGACAAGGTGCTGTTCGAAACGCCGGTCCGCAACGAGGCAATTTCCGACGACAGCAGGTGCATGTCGTGGTGCTCGCCCAGGAGATCCTGCGCCTCCTTGAATCGGCGAACCAGCGCTCCCGCCCGGCGATTGCGCCGCGCGATAGGCTCCAGCAAGTACCGGAGCCGCTTGAGAGATATCCGGGTCCGATGCGCCTGCTCGGCGTCGCTCGCGTCGCGGATCCGGCCGAGGTCGTTCCGCACGACCTCGACCTGCCGGCGGGCCAGCGCTCCGGTGACCTCGCGGAAGGTCTGCAGTCGCTGCCCCTGCCCGGTCTGCAACTCGATCCGGAGTACCCCCAACCCACGGCGGAGCTTCCCCCCCGCCTTGTCGTATCGGCGGGCGACATCGGCGATGGCCCGGTCGTGGGTCTTCTGCTTGCGATCCTCCAGCCGGCCCACCAGCCAGTAGAATCCGGGAACGTTCTCCGGAGCTAGCCGGCCGGTCTGCTTCGCCAGCCAGTCGAGCTGGACCTCCACGTCTCGCCCGTCATTGGTCGCCCGGGCTAGCGTGCGCAGCCTCCGCCGCATCTTGCCGCTGACGCTGCTGTCCAGCTCCGAGCGGTAGGCCCGAACAGCCGAACGCAGCCGTCGAATCGCGACCCGGAAGTCGTGCAGCGCCTCCTGGTCGAGCGGGTTGTCCAGCCGGGTTCGGGCCTGGTCGATGCTATCCAGGTAGCTCAGCGCGAGCAGGCGGGATGCTTCTTGGGCCGATCGGTCCAGCAGGTCGGAAGGAAGGCGGGGAGGCATGGTCGTTACCCACCGAGGCGGCGGAGCTCGCGGTCGGTCAGCAGCCACTCGAGACAGCCACTTCCTGGTCTCGAAGGGTCTTCCATCTCCAGCAAACAGGCGCCGCCCTTCTTCAGATCGACGAAGGACGCGCTCTTGCCGGTGAGAAGATATCCGACCAACAGCCCCAGGTGCGGCTCGTGTCCCACCAATCCGACCGTCTCGCGCTCCCGGTGCTGCTGCAGCCAGGGAATCAAATCTTCGGGTCTATGATCGGAGGTGAGCGTCTCCACCTCCTCGATGTCGATACCGTACTCTTTGTTCACGATCTCGGCGGTCTGCGCAGCCCGGGTCCACGGGCTGGTCCCAATCAGCTCGAGCTCCGGGACCAGTCGCGCCAGCCCCGCCGCTGCCTTCCGGACTTCTTTCTTACCCTTGGGCGTGAGCGGACGGAGCCGGTCATCCTTTCCCTGCCGCTCCCATTCGTCCGGATCGCCCGCAGGTCCATGCCGAATGATGAGCAGCTTCACGCCGGCTCGGGACGCTTGCGGGGCCGGGGCGACCGCATCCGTGGCGGTGTCGAGCGCTGATCTGCGTCCTCCCGGCTGGTGAGGGTCCCGTCTGGGGGGGGCGCGCCGCTGGCGCCGTAGATCGGCACGAAGTGGAGCACCGAGTCCACCGCCACCCGGGCGGACTCCCGGGCCAGAGTCTGGAAGACGGCCTGCGACCGGATGACCGCCTCGCCTTCGGCCGGCGGAAGCCGGAGATAGCTGCCGTCCGACTGGAGCTCGCGGGCCTTGACGTTATCGCTCAGGATGATGGGCAGCAGTTCCTGAATCAGCCGAGTCTTGAGCCGGGCATCCTCCACCGGGAACATCAGCTCGATCCGGCGGAAGAAGTTCCGCGGCATCCAGTCGGCGCTGCCGAGGAAGACCTCGGGATCGCCCGCATTCTCGAAGTAGAAGATCCGGCTGTGCTCCAGGAAGCGGTCGACGATGCTGATTACCCGGATGTTCTCGGATAGACCGGGCATCCCGGGCCGGAGGCAACAGGTGCCCCGCACGATGAGATCGATCTTAACACCGGCCTTGGCCGCGCGGTACAGCGCGTCGATGACGGTCGGCTCGACCAAGGCATTCATTTTCACGATGATGCGAGCCGGCCGGCCCTGCACGGCATTGCGGCCCTCCCGATCGATAAGCTCCACCACCTGCTCCCGCAGACCCAGGGGAGCCACCAGGAATTTTCGCCAACGCCGCCCCTGGGAATACCCGGTGAGCAGGTTGAACAACTCGCTGGTGTCCTCACCGAACTCGGACTTGGCGGTGAAGAGGCCGAGGTCGGTGTAGATCCGGGCAGTGGTCGGGTTGTAGTTACCGGTCGAGAGATGCACGTACCGGCGGATGCCGTCGGCCTCGCGCCGGACGACCAGCGACGCCTTGCAGTGGGTCTTGAGGCCCACGACGCCATACACCACGTGCACTCCGGCGTGCTCCAGGGAGCGGGCCCAGACGATGTTGTTCTCCTCGTCGAACCGAGCCTTGAGCTCCACCAGCGCGGTCACCTGCTTCCCGTTTTGCGCCGCCCGCTCGAGCGCTCGGATGATGGGGCTACCACCGCTGGTCCGGTAGAGAGTCTGCTTAATGGCCAGCACTTGAGGATCGTCGGCCGCCCGCTCGATGAAGTTCACCACCGAACCAAAGGATTCGAAGGGATGGTGCACCAGCACATCCTGAGAGCGGATCAGCTCGAAGACGTCGGCGGCGGAAGTGAAGGCCGGAGGAGTACCGGGAACCAGGGGCTCGTCCTTGAGGCTGCGGAACCCCTCCATTCGATAGAGTGCCATGAAGACAGTGAGGTCCACTGGTCCGGTCACCCGGTAGACATCACGGCTATGCAGGTCGAGAGCCGAGACCAGCATCTGCACGAAGCGCTCGTCGGCGGCTTCCGAGATCTCCAGCCGTACCGCGTCGCCCCGCATGCGGAGCCGAAGGTGCTCCTCAATGGTCTGGAGCAGGTCCTCGGCGTCGTCCTCTTCGATGGTGAGGTCGGTATTGCGAGTGACCCGGAAGACGGTGTGGCTCAGCACCCGGAAGCCCCCGAACAAGGTCCCCAGGTGGGCGGCGATCACGTCCTCCAGCAGGACGAAGCGAAGCCGGTCCGAATCACTGGGCAGGGTGACCACCCGATCCAGCACGGCGGGCACCTGCACCACCGCGAACAGCTCTTGCATCTGGTTGGCGAGCCGGCGCTCAACCAGGAGGGCGATGTTCAGGCTCTTGTTGTGGACGTGAGGAAACGGATGTCCCGGGTCGATGGCCAGCGGGGTCAGCACCGGATAGATGCTGCTGCTGAACAGCGAGTCCACATAGCGCCGCTCCGCCGGGGTCAGCTGGTCCAGCCGGAGCCATTCAATACCGCTCTGCTGCAGTTGGCCGATCAGCTCCTGGTGCAGCAGCCGGTATTGGTCTGCCACCAGACGGTGGGCCCGCTGGTCGATCCGGGTAAGCTGCTCGGTCGGAGCGAGCCCATCGGCGGGGAAGTCCTGCGGCTCCAGCCCGGCGTAGAGCTGCTCCTGCAGTCCCGCCACCCGGACCTCAAAAAACTCGTCCAGGTTTGAGCTCATGATGGAGAGAAACTTGATCCGCTCCAGGACGGGATTGGTCGGGTCGGCTGCCTCTTCCAGCACCCGGGCATTGAACTCCAACCAACTCAACTCTCGGTTGAGATAGTGCTCCTGAGGAAATTCGGGCAGGTTCTTGGGCATCTCAAACTGTCAGCTTGCGACCACCTGTAACCGAGGCGTACGGGGTGCGTCGGTCGCTTTGACGCGGGTCCGCACGGGGTGCCATATGAGCTCGACGTCAGTCTTGAACGCCTTCCGAAACAGGTCTGCCTTCCGCTCGGCGTCGGCTGCTTCGATCTCGGGAAAGGATCGTGCCTGGAGAGCCACCCGGAGCCGACCCCGTAGGACCCGAACTCTTACGCCGGTTACCGACTGGGAATGGGTCCGGTCGAGCCCGTCGGCAATCCGGAGAATGCCGCTCAGCTTTGCGATCAGCTTCCGGTCCGAACTCGAAAGATACGCGAGATTTTCGTGCCGCTTCCGGGGGAACGCGCGCCGGTGATAGCGGACCACGTTGGCCACGAGCTCCATTTCGAGCGGCGTGAAGCCCGGCAG
>DASRIN010000386.1:0-5950 GCA_035649975.1 Gemmatimonadales bacterium | reverse complement strand
ACTGGTGACTGGTGACTGGTGACTGGTGACTGGTGACTGGTGACTGGTGACTAGCCCCTACCCCTCCAAATCCCATTCCGAATCCGAATCGCCTTCGCCGAGGCGCGGGGATCCGCCTCGAACCGGAGCTCCACCTGGGTGGCCAGCTTGACCTTGCCGGTAAGGGTCAAAGTATCCGCCCCGCGGCGCACCCGGATCGGAAGCGGGGCTCCTTCGCGGTTGCCGTAGCGGGCGCGGAACTCGGGCCCGAAGTCGGGATTGGTCAGCGAAACATCGCCCAGGGCCAGGAGCCGATCGCCGGGACGGACCCCTGCCTCCTGAGCCACACCCCCCGGCAGCAGTCCCACGATCACGATCCCAGTGGAGTCGGCCGCGGTCTGGATGCCGAGCCGAGGCACCTTGATGGTGTCTGGAGCCAGCCGCATGCCGGCCAGGGGAAGGACCTGGGCGAAGGGGAAGGGCTCCCGGCCGTCGATGTACCGGTTGTAAAAGTCGCTGAAGGATCGGCCGCCGGCCCCACGGCTAACCTCGGGCCACCAGTCATTCGGGCCGAACCCACGGCCCTTCTTGTAGGTGCTCTGGTAAAGCTGGCGCATGACATCGTCCAGTGAGCGGCTGTTGTTACTGCCGTCCCGGATCAACACGTCGAGCAGCAGGCCTGCCAGCGAGCCCTTGGGGTAATACAGATAGTTGCTGCCGTCGGTCGGATGAATCCAGGTGGAGAGCGACGCGTCCTCCAAGGCCGTGGGAGGTGCGGTGGTGACGGTGTTGGCCTTTTGCGCCGTGAGGGCCATGAACTGGCTGGAATCGACGATCTTACTGCGTACCAGAGCCAGGTCGGCGTAGTAGTCGGTGATTCCCTCGCTGACCCAGAGCCAGGGAGTGGGCTGCGCCTGGTCGTAGTGGTAGGGGAACATCTCCGCCGGCCGCAGCCGCTTCACGTTCCAGGCGTGGAAGATCTCGTGTGCGGTAATGGATGCGAGCAGCGGATTGCCGATGATCCCGGGGTTGTAGATCCCCACGTGGGAGCTCTGATGTTCCAGCGCGCTCGCTCCCCCGAAGCTTCGCTCGAAGATCATCATCACGTTATAGCTGGTCCACGGCGTCTCCTGAAACACCGCCGACTCTACCGGGATCACCCGGCCGAGCTGATCCCAGAACTGCTTCCGGGTGGAATCGCGCAGCGCACCCGCGGGATAGGTAGCCAGCCGAGTCCAGCGTCCCGCTACCTGCATGCTGTCGTAGTCCATCCTTCCGACGAAGAACGGCATGTCCACCAGGTCATGGTAGTTGCCCTCGGTGAAGCTGCGCGGTGCTGTCCCGGGCTTCATGGCGGTTGCGACCACCCAGTCCGGCTGGGTCTTGACCGTCACCGTCGCGGGAAAGTCGAAGCCGGTCCCCTCGGGATAGAGCAGCAGATTGGTGCCGTTGAACAGCACGAAGTCCGGCCGGGCCCACGCCATGGCGTTGTCGAGGGTGTCGGCTACGTAGTCGAATCGAACAGTGAGCGCCCGCGCGGATCCCGGCTGAATGCGCCAGGTGTCATAGTCGAGCTTGTCCCAGCGAACGGGCTTGTCGCTGGCCGAGGCCGAGAAGTCCACCACCCAGCGAGCGAAGTTGCTGATCTCGTAGGCCCCGGGCGTCCAGCTGGGCAGCGACAGCAGCACCGGTCCGTTTCCGCCCACATCGAAGCTCATGCTGACCCGCACGGTGCGCTCCCGGGCGGTGGTGGAATCGAAGGTCAGCTCGTAGCGGATGTTGGAGATCGCAGCCGACCGGGCTGGAGGCTGCGCAGAGGGGCTCTGTTGAGCCGGCAACGCTGAAGGCAAAGGCAGCAGGGAATTCACCAGTGCCAGGCCGGCAATGATTTCGCCGATTTTCATGATGGCTTCCGATCCAAAGGCTTGTCCCCCCACGACGTTCCGTTTGCCTACAAAGTTGCGTCCAGATTCACGTCCTCCCTCTCTCTGTGGTGAACTAGAGAGCTAGGAGCTGGAGGACTGCCCTGCGGGCAGCTCCGGCGCGGAGCTCAACGCGGCGTGACTCGCGACTCGCGACTCGGGACTCGCGGCCGGCACGAACTCCCCTTCCCAGCGCCCCATGATAACCGAAGCGAGACAGTTTCCCACCACGTTGACGGTAGTCCGAGCCATGTCCATCAGCTCGTCCACCCCCAGGATGATGGCGACTCCCTCGAGCGGCAGGCCGAAATGGAGCAGAGTGCCGGACAGGATGACCAGGGAGGCGCGGGGCACGCCCGCTACCCCTTTGCTGGTGATCATGAGCGTCAGCACGATGATGAGCTGCTGACCCAGCGTCAGGTGGACTCCAGCCGCCTGGGCCACGAACATGGACGCCACGGCCAGGTAGAGCGTCGATCCGTCCAGGTTGAACGAGTATCCGGTCGGAATGACGAAGGCGACGATCCGGCGGGACACACCCAGCCGCTCCATGTTTTCCATGGCCTTGGGCAAGGCGGCTTCGGACGAGGTGCTGGCAAAGGCGATGAGCGCCGGCTCTTTGACCGCCTCGAAGAACTGCCGCAGTGGAACCCTGGCGATCAGGGCGGCCGGCACCAGCGCCACCAGCATGAACACCACCAGCGCCCCGTACAGTGTCAGCACCAGCTTGCCCAGGTTGACCAGTACCTCGATGCCGCTGTGTCCCACCGTCACCGCAATCGCCGCCCCGATGCCGATGGGCGCGTACTTCATCACGATTGCGGTGAACTTGAACATCGTCTCCGCCAGTCCCTCGCAGAAGCCGAGCATGGCCTCCTTGGCCCGGCCCCGCACCTGCGACAGCGCTACCGCGAACAGAATGGAGAAGAAGACGATCTGGAGGACTTCGTTGTTGGCGGCCGCCTCGAAGAAGCTCTGGGGGACGATGTGCTCCAGGAACCCACCGAACGTGGTGGTCTTCTGAGCCAGCTGCTTTCCTTCCTCGGCGGTGGCACTGAGCTGAACCCCTACGCCCGGCTTGGTGAGGTTGACTGCCGCGAGCCCAACAAACAGCGCGACCGTAGTCACGATCTCGAAGTAGATGATCGATTTGAGCGCCAGCCGGCCCACCCGCTTCATGTCGTCGCCGTGGCCGGCAATGCCGATGACCAGGCTGCCGAAAATGATCGGCACCACGATCGACTTGATCATCCGGAGGAACACGGTGGACAGCGGCTTCAGGCTGGTGCCGAGGTCGGGGTTCAGCCACCCCACCAGGGCACCGATGACCATGGAGATGAGGATCCACTTGGTGAGCGAGATCCGCCTGAGGCGGCCCCAGAGCCACTTCATCGGGCGACCAGAGTCTCCGCCTTGGCTTCGATGCCCGCCAGCACCGACGCGTGAGAGGCCGCGAACTTGGCCACACCCTCGTCCTCCAGCTCCCGGGTGATGCCGGCCATGTCGATCCCGGCGTGAGCCAGCGCCGCCAGTTGAGCGGGAGCGTCCCCCATGGCCCGATCGATCCGTACGTTGGGCCGGCCGTGGTCCCGATACGCCTCCAGCGTCTCGGGCGGAAGCGTGTTCACGGTGTCCGGCCCGATCAGCGCTTCGACGTAATAGACGTCGGGGTAGCGGGGATCCTTGGTACTGGTGGAGGCCCACAGCGGGCGCTGGGCCGCCACGCCCGCGCGGCTGAGGCGGGCCCACTGATCTGAATCATGAGCTTCCCGGAAGAGCCGGTAGGCCTGGGCCGCATTGGCGATGGCGGCAGTGCCCCGAAGCCCCGCGTCGTCGGAGCGATTCAGCAGCGGATCCACTTTGCTGTCCACCCGGCTCACGAAGAAGCTGGCCACGGAGGCGATGGGCTGGAGCGGAAGGCCCTGGTCGAGCCGGCGCTGGAGTCCCTGGAGAAACGCCTCGATCACTTCGGCATAGCGAACCACCGAGAAGAGGAGGGTCACGTTCACGTTGATCCCGGCGGCAATCGCGTGGGTGATGGCCCCGAGGCCGGCCGCCGTGCCCGGAATCTTGATCATCGCGTTGGGGCGATCCACCGCATTCCACAGCCGCTCGGCCTCGTGGATGGTGCCCTCGGTATCGTGAGCTAATCGGGGCGACACCTCCAGGGAAACCAATCCATCCCGTCCCTGAGTCTCGCGATATACCGGCCGAAAAACGTCGCAGGCCTTCTGCACGTCCGCCACAGCCAAGGCCTCGAAGATCTCCGATGGATTGCGGCCCAGCTCGGTGAGACGGCGGATATCGTCGTCATAGAGCTGGCTGCCGGCGATCGCCTTCTCGAAAATGGTCGGGTTGGATGTCATTCCCCGGAGACCATCCTCTTGGATCAGCCGCTCCAGCTCTCCGGAGCGGAGCAGGTCCCGGGTGATGTAGTCATACCAGATGCTCTGGCCCAGCTCGCCCAGTTGCTGTAATGGATTCATCGAGTGCCTTTCCGAAGCTGCCGTACAGTGTGGGCCACATGATCCGCGGTGAGCTTGAACTCCTCAAAGAGGCGATCCCCCGGGGCCGACGCCCCGAATCCTTGCATGCCCACCATCACGCCTTCGTCGGTGGCCCAGCGGGACCAGCCGGTAGGCCCGGCCGCCTCTACCGCTACCCGGCGCCGGACGGTGGGAGGCAGCACCGTGTTGCGGTACGCCTCGGGCTGTTCGGCGAACAGTTCCCACGACGGCATCGAGACTACTCGGGTGGCGATTCCCTCGGCGTGAAGTCGGCGGGCCGCTTCCACTGCCAGGGCGACCTCCGATCCGGTCGCAATGAGAATGGAGTCGGGGGACTTCCCGTCCGGCGGATCGAGCAGGACGTAGGCTCCCCGGCGCAGTCCCGCCGCCTCCGCCTTACCGGTTCGATCCAGGAGCGGAAGCTTTTGCCGGGTCAGCACCAGAACCGTGGGGCCGGTTCGCCGCTCGATCGCCACCTTCCACGCCTCGAACGTCTCGGCGGCATCGGCCGGACGGATGGTGACCAGGTTGGGTATTGACCGCAGCATGGCCAGGTGCTCCACCGGCTGGTGAGTCGGACCGTCCTCCCCCAGGCCGATCGAGTCGTGGGTTCCGATGTAGATGACCGGCAGCCGCATGATCGCCGCCAGACGGATAGCCGGCTTCATGTAATCGGAGAAGACCAGGAAGGTGCTGCCGAACACCCGCAGCCCTCCGTGGGCCGCGATGCCGTTCATGCAGGCGGCCATGCCGTGCTCCCGCACTCCCCAGTGAAAGGTGCGCCCTGTCGTTGTCGGTCCAAACGTCCCGCCCTGCTTGAGCGTGGTCCCGGTGCTGCCGCCCAGATCGGCGGAGCCTCCGACCAGGTTGGGGACCGCTGCCGCGATAGCCTGGAGCGCGATGCCCGAGGCCTGCCGGGTCGCGAGCGGTCCAGCCGCCGCGTCGGCATTCAGCGCGCGATCCCACCCGGCGGGCAGCTCGCCCGAGAGCCAGCGGTCGAACTCGGCGGCGAGCTCGGGGTGGGTCGCCCGGTACCCATCGAAACGTTTCCGCCAGGCCGATTCCAGCTCGGCCCCCCGCCCGACGGCGGAGCGCCAGTGGGCCAGGGCTTCCTCGGGAAGGTAGAACCTGGGCTCGGCCGGCCAGCTCATGATCTCCTTGGTTCGGCGGACCTCTTCCGCGCCGAGTGGGGCGCCATGGGCCTCGGCGCTGTTGCGCTTGGTCGGGGCGGGGTCGGCGATGACAGTGCGCAGCACGATCAGGGTGGGCCGGGTCGCTTCGCTGCGGGCCGACTCCAGTGCCGCCGATATGGCGTTCAGATCGTTGCCGTCTCCCACCTTGAGCACCCGCCAGCCATAGGCTTCGAACCGCCGGGGCACCTCCTCGGAGAAGGTCAGCGCGGTGTCGCCGTCGATGGTGATGTGGTTGTCGTCGTAGACCACGGTGAGCTTGCCCAGCCTCAGATGACCCGCGAGCGACGCAGCCTCGCTGGCCACACCCTCCATGAGATCGCCGTCGCTGGCGAAGACCCAGGTCCGGTGG
>DASRIN010000385.1:0-5344 GCA_035649975.1 Gemmatimonadales bacterium | reverse complement strand
AGTGGAGTCGAGGAGGGGGTCATCGCACACCGGCTCATGGGCGCGTGGGAGCCCACTGCAGAATTCTTTGCTCGGCTGCTCGCGCCTGATACCCAGGATGCCGACGTGAGCCGGCCCTATCCCTTCTTTCTCGCGTTTCCGCTGGAGGAAGGTCCCGAGTCTCTGGGCGACTTCGCCGACTGGATGGTCGAGTGGAAGTGGGATGGGATCCGGGCTCAGCTCATCCGGCGTGCGGGGCAGACCTTTCTCTGGTCGCGGGGCGAGGAGCTGCTCTCGGGACGCTTCCCCGAGGTGGAAGAGCTGGGGGCCTTGCTGCCGCCAGGGACGGTTCTCGATGGCGAGCTGCTGCCCTGGGTGGAAGGTGCTCCGTTGCCCTTTGCGCAGCTGCAGCGACGGATCGGCCGCAAGAACCTGGGCCGCAAGATCCTCGAGGAAGTGCCGGCCGCCATTGTGGTGTACGACCTGCTGGAGGAACGAGGCGAGGACATCCGCACCCGGCCACTGAGCGAGCGCAGGACCCGACTGGCGGCGCTGCTCGAGCCCGTGGCTTCGGCGGGCCGGCTGATCCTGTCCCCCGCAATACCGGCAGAAAGCTGGGAGGGCGTGGCCCGGGCCCGGCAAACCGCTCGAGCCGCAGGCGCGGAGGGGCTCATGCTGAAGCGGCGGACCTCGACATACGGAGTGGGCCGCCGCCGGGGAGACTGGTGGAAGTGGAAGATCGATCCTCTGACGGTGGATGCGGTGCTGATCTATGCCCAGGCGGGAAGCGGAAAGCGGGCCGGCCTCTTCACCGACTACACCTTCGGGATCTGGGAGGGCGATCATCTGGTCCCCTTTGCCAAGGCCTACTCCGGTCTCACCGACCAGGAGATCCGCAAGGTAGATCAGTTCATCCGGCGTAACACGCTGGAAAAGTTCGGCCCGGTACGCACGGTCAAACCCGAGCTGGTCTTCGAGCTGCATTTCGAGGGGATCCAGCCTTCGACTCGGCACAAGAGCGGCGTCGCCGTGCGGTTTCCCCGGATGGCACGCTGGAGAAAGGACAAGAAGGCAGAAGAGGCGGACACCATTGAGCGGGTGAGGTCTTTGCTAACGAAATGCCCAACTACATCTGCGTAACCTGCGGGGTCCAGTACGCGGAATCGGTCCGCCCACCGGAGCATTGTTGTGTCTGCGAGGACGAGCGCCAGTACGTCGGCTGGGAAGGGCAGCGCTGGACCACGCTCAAGGAGCTGCAGGCCGGCCACACCAACCGGCTCGATGTCGAAGGACCGGAGCTGATCAGCCTGGTGACCGAGCCCAAGGTTGCCATCGGACAGCGGGCCCTGCACGTGCGCACCCCGGACGGCAACGTCCTTTGGGACTGCATCACCGTAATCGACGATCGAAGTGTCTCCGCCATCCAGGCCCTCGGCGGCGTGTCGGCGATCGCAATCTCCCATCCGCACTACTACGCGGCCATGGTTGAATGGAGCAGAGCCCTGGGCGACGTCCCGGTCTACCTGCATGCGGCCGACGGCGAATGGGTGATGCGGCCCCATCCGGCGATCGTGTTCTGGCAGGGTGAGACCCATCAGCTGGCGCCCGGGCTCACCCTGATTCGGCTGGGCGGCCACTTCCCCGGCGCCACGGTGCTGCACTGGTCGGGAGGCGCCGGAGGACGAGGAGTGGTGCTCTCGGGCGACGTGCTCCAGGTGGGACAGGACCGGAAGACGGTGAGCTTCATGTACAGCTTCCCCAACTATGTCCCGGTCAGCTCTGCCACGGTGGAGAAGATCAAGGCAGCGCTGGAGCCATTTCCCTTCGAGCAGATCTACGGTGCCTGGTTCGGCCAGAACATCAAGGCGAACGCAAAGGAGGCGTTCCGCTATTCGGCCGACCGCTACATCCGGGCCATTTCTAATGCTGACTCCTCATGACGCGTCATCCCGGTTCGGCGCTCGCGGTGGACCTGCGGCGCGCCCGGGCGGCGAAGCGGCGTGCGGAACGGGTCGCGGATGCTGCCGCGGCTCCAGCGAAATCGCACAAATTCGAGCCCACCATCATCTGCGGCGACCGGGAACCGATCGACTGCGTCCGGGAGTGGTTCACCAGCGAGGGGTGGGAACCGTTTCCGTTTCAGGAAGAAGTCTGGCGCGCCTATCTCGCTGGTGAGAGTGGGCTGATCCATGCCGCCACCGGAACCGGCAAGACCTACGCGGCCTGGTTGGGGCCGGTGCTCGAGTGGATGCGGGACTACCCAGCACGGCAGCTGGGCCGCCGGGCAGCGGGGCAACGCCGAGCAGCGCCACCGTTGCGCGTCCTCTGGATCACTCCACTGAGAGCGCTCGCCGCCGACACCGAAGCAGCACTCCGGGCACCGATTGAAGATCTCGGGCTGCCCTGGACTGTCGAGTCCCGCACTGGTGACACCGAGGCCCGAATCCGCGCCCGCCAGAGCAAGCGGCTTCCGACCGCGCTCGTTACCACACCCGAGAGCTTGTCGCTGCTCCTCACCTGGGACGCCGCCGCGTCGCTCTTCGATCATCTCGAGCTCGCCGTGGTCGACGAATGGCACGAGTTGATGGCTTCGAAGCGCGGAGTACAGACTGAGCTTGCTCTCGCCCGCCTTCGCCGCTGGAGGCCCGAGCTCCGCACTTGGGGGCTCTCCGCCACGTTAGGCAATCTCGAAACCGCCCGGGACACCCTGCTTGGCCTCACTTCTCGCGGCGAGCAGCGGCCGGGCAGGATCGTTCGGGGGCTGGTGCCCAAGGGACTCGAGGTCGACTCGCTTATTCCCGAGACCATGGAGCGCTTCCCCTGGTCCGGACAGATCGGGCTTAAGCTGCTGCCCGAGGTCATCGCCGCCATCGAGGAAGGGCAGACATCGCTGGTCTTCACCAACACCCGCGCCACTGCGGAGCTCCGGTTTCAGGCGCTGCTCTCCGCCCGGCCCGACTGGGCCGGCATAATCGCGCTGCATCATGGTTCGCTGGATCGCGGCACCCGGGAGTGGGTGGAGGACGGCATTCGGGACGGGCGGCTCCGCTGCGTCGTCTGCACCTCGACCCTGGACCTGGGCGTGGATTTCACCCCGGTGGACCGCGTGCTCCAGGTGGGCAGCCCCAAGGCGGTCGGACGCCTGATCCAGCGCGCCGGCCGGAGCGGACATCAGCCGGGCGCGGTCAGCCGGCTCACCTGTGTTCCCACCAACGCCCTGGAGCTGGTCGATGTCGCCGCGGCGCGCGATGCGCTCGGCCGGGGCGCTATCGAGTCGCGCCCACCGGTGGAGCGTCCGCTCGACCTGCTGGCCCAGCACGCGGTGACGATCGCGGTCGGTGGCGGGTTCCAACCCGACGAGCTGCTCAGAGAGGTGCGGACCACACGGGCCTATCGGGACCTCACCGATGGCGAATGGCGCTGGGTCATGGACTTCGTGACCCGGGGAGGCTCTGCGCTCAGCGCCTATCCCGAGTACAACAAGGTGGTGGAGCGGGACGGACTCCTGGTGGCCCGCGACCGTATGGTGGCCATGCGGCATCGGATGTCGATCGGGACCATCGTGAGCGAGGCGGCCATGAAGGTCCGCTTCGTGCGAGGCAAGACTCTCGGCACGGTGGAGGAGAACTTCATCGCCCGGCTCCGACCCGGCGATGTGTTCACCTTTGCCGGACGCACCTTGAAGTTCGTCCGGGTCCGGGACATGACCGCCTGGGTGCGGGCCAGCAACCAGCCGACCTCGGTGGTGCCCCACTGGACCGGTGCCCGGCTGGCCCTGTCGCCGGAGCTGGCCGAATCGGTTCGGATGAAGCTGGATGAGGCTCGCCGCGGCATCTATGTCGGGGCTGAAATGGAGGCGGTTCGCCCGATTCTGGAGCTACAGGCCCGCTGGTCCTGTCTTCCGGCGCTGGACGAGCTGCTCATCGAGCGGGTCAGGACCCGGGAAGGCCACCATCTCTTTTTCTACCCGGTCGAGGGGCGGCTGGTGCACGAGGGACTCGCAGCACTCTTCGCCTATCGACTGGCCCAGCTGGCTCCGATTACCTTCACCCTCGCTGCGAACGATTACGGCTTCGAGCTGCTGTCGGCCGAGCCGGCCCGATTGGAGGAGTCACTGGAGACGGGACTGGTCTCGCCCGACCACCTGCTCCACGACATACCGGCCAGTCTCAACGCGGCCGAGCTGGCCCGGCGGCAGTTCCGGGAGATTGCCCGGGTGGCGGGACTCATCTTCCAGGGCTATCCCGGGAGTCACAAGAGCGTGAAGCAAGTGCAGGCTTCGAGTGGGCTCCTGTATGATGTATTCGCCCGCTACGATCCGGAGAATCTGCTCCTCTTCCAAGCCCATCGCGAGGTATTGGAAAGACAGCTGGAGCAGAGCCGGCTGGGGCACACGCTGGAGCGAATCGCAGGGGGACGGATAAGCATCAAGGATGTCGAACGCCCCACGCCGCTGGCATTCGCGCTGCTGGTCGACCGGGCGCGGGAACAGGTGAGCAGCGAAAAGTTTCTGGATCGGGTGCGGCGGCTGGTGGCGCCGCTGGAGCGCGTCGCGGAACACGGAAGTGCCCGTCTGGCGCGGGGCCGGGGACGAGGATTTCGATGACCGACATCATGCTGACCATAGCGGGAGAGGATGTCTATCTCCTGGCCGAGCGGGCGCTCTGGTGGCCCAACGCGGCGACCCTGATCGTGGCCGACCTCCACTGGGGAAAAGCTTCGACCTTTCGCGCCGCGGGAATTCCCATTCCCATCGGCACCACCAGCGACGACCTGGCCCGGCTCGACTCCGCCCTGACCCGAACGGGCGCGCGCCGCATGGTGGTGCTGGGCGATCTCTTTCACGCCAAGGCCGGACGGGTGGCGTCGCACACTCTGGCCGAACTGAGGCGCTGGCGCAGTCTGGCCGCACCGGTCGAGATCCTTCTGGTGCGGGGCAATCACGATCGCCATTCGGGCGATCCGCCCAACGATCTTCGGATCAACTGCGTCAACGCACCCGCCTTCGTTCCACCGTTCGTGTTCCGCCATGAACCCGCGGTCCGGGGCGACGGCTACGGGCTCGCGGGCCACGTCCATCCGGGAATTACCCTGATGGGGCGCGGTCTCCAGCGGGAGACCCTGCCCTGCTTCCTCATTGGCCGGAGCGGCGCGATCATACCTGCCTTCGGCAGTTTCACCGGGTTCGGCACCGTGGAGCCCGGACCCGGAGACCGTGCCTTTGTCGTCGTCGAAGGTGAGGTGCTCGAGGTAGGTCTCCCAGTCGATCTAGGGCCCAACGCCGTTCCGCCTCCTCTCCACGAGATGTCCCCCAGCGACCAGACCTAGCAGACCCCGCTGAACTCGACAGCGCAGGTTCCGGCCC
>DASRIN010000384.1:0-2460 GCA_035649975.1 Gemmatimonadales bacterium | reverse complement strand
CAGTATCAGCTGGAGCAGAACCGCTACGTCAACCCCGGCGAAGAACTGGCCGCCACGATCTGACGGTGCTCCCCTGACCCGCCTTCTCCGTCATGGCCCCGCCTTCGCGAACACCCGGAGGACGTGGTCCTCGCGGAAGCTGACCGGATACTCGGCGGCGCGCCGCTCGACCCATTTCCCGCCGGGGAGGGGGGTGTCCGCGGTCCACCCGAAGGGATTGTGGTGCTGAGTGTCGTAGCCGAGGATCAGGAGGCCACCCGGCACCAGCGCCTCATAGGCCGCGGCGAGACTCGCTTCCAGCTCACTCGGCTCGTCCAGGCCCCAGCCAACCACCCCATTGCAGTGCACCAGGGCAACGGTACCCGCGCCGAGGACCCGGGCCACGTCCTTCATGGGCAAGGCAAAGAAGGCGGCGCGTCCCCGGCACGCGGTCATCCGGGCATCGGGATCGAAGGCGACCACCCGCTGGCCAAGGTAGAAGTGGGCGTAGTGCGTGGTGAACGGGTGGATACCGATCAGCGCGATCGTCGTACCGTCGGGCGGACAGGTGGCAGGCATCAGAACGCGTTCCAGGTATCGGCGGTCCGGGTAGAACGTGATGCCGCCGTTGGTCAGGCGCAGCAGCGTTTGATACTGGGCCGGGGGCAGCAACCGTCGCGCGGCGCGCAGGACACCGAGTCCCTCGAATCCCTTGAGCGTGATGCTGCAGAGCCGTGGCGCGACGTGGTTCCTGAGATAACGGACCGTCTTCCGAATCGGCCCGATATGGGCGGGCTCGGCATACGGGTTCACCGAATCAGGCGGTTGTAAAGCGTGCCGACCAGCCGCCCGACCCCGTATCCCAGGACGAAACCGTACACCAGACCGATGAACCCGCCGCGGACGGTGACGGAGTACCCCGGCAGGAAGATGCTGAGCATCCCCAGGTGCTGACCGACGTTTTCTCCGCCCTTGATGACCAGGAAGAGCGTGGCCCCCAGGAGGCTGAGGCCCGCCAGGAGACCGAACGAGATCCCCCATGCCCGGGCATTGAGCCGGAGCACGGCGCTCCGGACGGTGAGTAATTCTTCGCGATCGGATGGCAGAGTGACCTCCGCTCAGATGTGATCGAGGAGATCCCGGGTTGCTTCGAGCTCGCTACGGGTCCGTCCGGCAAACAGCATGATTGCCATCACGAGGTTGCGCACGAACGCCAGAAACCAACCCATGACGAAGCCCGCCACGAAGGCCTGGCCGGCACCGATGATCGCGCCGCTCCAGGATACGGTATAGCCGGCAAAAAACTGGGCGAGCAGCTCGAGCTCAAAGCCGGGCTGGGGATTCCGCAGCAGATAGATCGCCGTCACGCCGAACATGATCAGCGCGGCGGCGGTGCCGGTTGCGACACCGAAGGCGCGCTTGTGCAGCGGAGCGAAAGCCAGAAGGGGCAACTCAGGCATGTGACGGCCCCGGCAAGGTGACCAGCCGCCGGCGGGCATACGCCAGGAGCCCGACGAACGCCGCGGCTGCGTTTGAGAGATAGTACCAGAAGTGCAACGGCACCACCGCCAGCGCGAACCGCCACCCCTTCTGCCGGGCGAACCACCGGTACACACCCAGATTTGACCCCACCAGCACCGCGGCCAGCCCCGCCGCCACGGCGGCGAGGGCGTCGCTCCCCGCCACCCCGGCCAGCAGTATGGTGACGGCTATTCCGCCTGCGAGGAGGACTCGCAGCTGCTCCCGCCCCGCCAGGTTGAGCGAGGCGCGCGGAGATCGGCCTCGATCCAGCATCAGGCGCATCCAGGTCAGTCCGCGGTCGCGAAAATCGGTGATCGCCATCAACCGGAAGTCCCACGCCTTGAGGTGGGTACCCTCGATGGTTGGGTCGAGGATCAGGTGAGCCCCCGACTGGCGGAGCCGGTATCCGAGTTCAATGTCCTCCAGCTGCCGCGGGTGCCGCTCGGCGTCGAAGCCTGACACCCCTTTGAAGGCATCGGCCCGCACCCCCCCCAGCCCGGCCCAAAACGTCTCGGCGGGCCCCGCGCCGCGGAGATGGTAATAGCGATGGAGCAGGTTGCGGTATTGGGATACCAGGCCCGGAGCTGCGGGCGAAGCATCGTATGCGCCGAAGATCGCGGACGCATTGGGATGGCGTTCCACACTCTCGTAAAACCGGTGGAGCGTATCACCATGGACCCGGACATCGGCGTCGACGAAGAGCAACCACTCCCCTCGGGACATCGCAGCCCCCGCGTTGCGGGCGCGGGAAGGCCCGCCGCTCGGGGGGGCGAGCCGGATGACCTGATCGGCGTATGTCGCTGCCGCCTCGGCGGTCCCGTCGGCGCTCCCATCATCCACCACGATCAGCTCCAATCCGCCGGGCGGCGGAGTGGCCGCCCGCAGCGCACCGAGTGAATCGGGCAACAACTCCGCCGCCGAATAGGCGGGCACGATGACCGAGAGCCAGGGAGTGGGCGT
>DASRIN010000383.1:0-8158 GCA_035649975.1 Gemmatimonadales bacterium | reverse complement strand
GCGTTCCAGGCCTCGCGGGTAAGCATGTGGGCTTCGTCGATGATGTAGACCTTGTGATGCCCTTCCTGGGAAGCGGCGTACATGGCGCGCTCGCGGAGGTCGCGGGCATCATCCACCCCACGGTTGCTGGCGGCATCGATTTCCACCACGTCGAGATTGGCCGACCCGCTCCAGATGCGGAGACAGTTCTCGCAGTCGCCGCAGGGATCGCCGGAGTCGTCCCGATTGGAGCAGTTGAGCGCCATGGCCAGGATGCGCGCCGCGGTGGTTTTGCCCACTCCCCGGGGCCCCGTGAGCAGGTAGCCGTGGCCTACCCGGTTCCGGGAAACCGCCCCCCGGAGTACGGCGGCGACATGGTCCTGCACCAGGAGATCGGAAAAGCGTTTGGGACGGTACCGGCGGGCAAGAGCGATGGTCATGAAGCCATGGCGGTAAGCGGTAAGCAAAAAAGAAGTGCCTCAGGCACCCCGAAGCGACACCGGACATCGCTTAGCGCTGCTACCGGCGAGGTCCTGACGCGGTTCACGCGCCGGCGCCCTTCGGACCTGAGGCACCTCAAATATAACTGGATCAAAAGGGCCGGGGAACCGCCTTGCTAGCGCAGGCCGGCGAGATTGGAGTTGTACATGTAGACGGCGTGCTTCCAGCTGCCGTCCGGCTGCTTCTTCAGAATTCCCACGAACTTGCCTTCGTCGGCCATTCCCGGATGCGCCTTGTCCTTGGGAACCGCGGTGAAACGATAATGGCCCACGTTGTAGGCCAGGTCGCCCCTCCCCTCCAGAGTGTCGGACCCCACCTCCAACTTCAGCGTATGAGCCTTGAGGAGTCCTCCCCAGAAGGTCCGGATCGCAGTGCGGCCCCGCTGAGCCGGGGCGTTCGGTGGCAGCAGGACTGCATCGTTGGCAAACACGGCGACTACCGCATCTACATCCCCGGCATTTACCGTAGCCATGAAGGTCGAATCGGCGGTCCGAATGGCGGCGAGGTCACTATCACTGAGCGCAGCCGGGGCGCTGGGGGGGCTACCAGAGCGGCAGCCGATGGCGACCGCCGCGGCGAGGCCTAGATGCAACCCACGTGAGAATGGCATGCGGCCCACGACCTCCCTCTCTTGAGATGCGATCAGCCGAGAATGGCTCGCTGGCTATCGAGCATTTTCTTGAGCTCCCAGGTCTCGGCCACAACCGCGCCAAGCAGGAACACGATGGCGGTGTAGTACACCCACAGAATGAAGAGCACGACGGCGCCCAGATTCGCGTCGCCCCCGAGCCCCTCCAGCGAGGCGAAGTTGGTCAGATAGAGCGCGTAGAGCCGCTTGGCCAGCTCGAACAGCAGCGCCGTGAACGTCGCTGCCACCACCGCAGTCTTCCAGGGAAGCCGCCGTACCGAGGCATACTTGTAGGTCACGTAGAACAGCGACACGGAGAAGCTGAAGGCCAGCAGCTCGGTAAGATAGCGGCCCAGGGTCGAGACGAAGAATCCGAGCTGGGGCACCGTCTCGGCGCCACGCGCCTGCAGAATGGTGAGACCAGTGGTCAACAGCGTGTTGGCCAGAAACAGCACCACGGTGCCAACGACCATGGCGGCGTCGCGCAGCTTGGCCAGCAGGAACACCATAATGAAGCCGCGCTGCCGCTCGGGCCGGAGCGAAACATCGTAGATGTCGTTGAGGGCGGTGCGGATGCCGGCGAACAAGCGAGTGCTGAACCAGAGGAAGGTCGGGACTGCATAGAGCGACAGTTGTCCCCGTTTCTCGGTGATCCCGGTCAACAGGCGTTCGACAATGGCGAAAGGGTCTCGATTGGGCAGGGTCGAATGGGGCGGAAGAAACCGGTGGAACAGGTAGATGGTGTCGACTTCCGGCTCGTGAGTCACCGCCTGGGCAAAGTGGGTCAGACCGATCAGCAGCAGGAGGATGAATGGAACCGACGCGAGCAGCGCGTCGAAAGTCAGGGCGCTGGCAAGAAACGGAACGTTGTCTTCATCAGCGGCTTGGAGGGTCCGGCGCAGGAAGCCGGCGGGCGACCGGTGCCACCCGCCGCGCCTGGAGCCGCTCAGGCGAGCGGCTCCTCGAGATCTGCGGGTGACCGGCGGCGAGCGCGGGCCTCGGCCAGGCGACGTTCCAGCTCTTCCCGGGGTGAGGGCTTGCTGCTCCGGCCGTAGTGGCCCGAGCCTTCTTCGTCTTCCAGGTCTTCGTCTTCGTCTTCCAGCATGCCCTGAAAGGACTCCCGGGCGCCGCCGAACTGCTGGGTGATCTCGTCCAGCTTCTCCTCGGTCATGGCCCGCAGCTTCCAGAGCTTTCGCTGCAGATTGCGCCGAGTCTCCTCACCGCTGCTGGGCGCATACAGCAGGGCAACTCCGGCCCCGAGGAGTGCCCCCCAGAAAAGCCACTTGGCGGAGGCATCTCCCGCCCGCTCGATGTACACTACCTCTCTCCCCTGCTTGCGACGCATCGATCCTCCTATTCCCCGGCATCGGGGTCGTCGGCCGCCGCCACCAGCACCGGCTTCAGTGCCGCATGATGCTGCACGGGGGCATGAATGAACCGGTTGACCTGATCCTCGGTTCCGTTGACGTTCAATTGCTCGAACAGAAATGCAAACGTTCTCTCCAGGTCGGCGGCAATCGCGGACCGCACGTCCTCAGGCAGCGACCAGAGGTCCCGCTTGAATGGACCGATGGCCTTCTTGCGGGCCTTGTAGTAGAACTGCTCGTTGGTGTCACCGCTCTTTCGCTCGCTCGCGGCGTTCTCGTCCAGCCAGCTACGCATCCGCTCCCGCAGCTCCGTAGGCAGCCGCGGGTGATCGAAGACTATGTTCTGAAAATTGGTAGCCAGGTGAATTTCCGCGGTCTCGATCCGAGGAAAGTTACCGAAGGCATTGGACGGAAGCGTGCTGGCCCCGTGCTGCACCGCCCCGGCAAGGCCGTATTCCTCCCGCGCGACCTTCGACAACGCGGCCAGCGCCTGGAGATCGAGCTTCACGTCCGCGATGCTCCCGTCCGGAAGCACGACCCCGCCGTGTGAGGTCCCAGTCTGGACCGAGATCTTGCTGATCCCGACGCCGTTTCCTCGCGACGCCAGGGTTCGGTTGTATCCCTGCATGAATGCGTGCAGTTCCTCGACGGTGCTGTTTTTCATGCCGACCTCTCCGATCTCGGCGCCAACCGAGACGGTAACACCTTGCGGCTCGTGCTGCCGGATGAAGGTCGTGATCTCCGCCGCACGTTCGTAATTGAGCCGCTGCTGCTCTTGGAGCGAGGGCTGGGAGAGATCCACCAGCGTGGAGGTATCCACGTCGATGCTATAGAAGCCCGCACCGACTTCCTCGGCGATCAGCTTCTTGACTTCGCCCACCTCTCCCTCGGGATCGGCCTGGTACTTCTTGTGATTGACCTGGCAGTGGTCGCCTTGAATGAAGAGCGGAAGGGCGTAACCCTCCCGCAGGGCGGCCGCAATCATCACTGCCACGTACTCCGCGGGGCGCTGCTCGGTGTACGCGATCTCTGACCGGGCAATCTCCAGGATGATGGCGCCGGCCTTGCCCGCTCGGGCCGCGCGAAAGATGGCGCGAGCCGTGTCGTACGCCAGCATTCGCACGTTGATTGCCGGCACCGTGAAGCCGCCGCACTCCCCTCGTCCCCGGGCCAGGTACAGATCGTTGATCGACGCCGGCCGTGCCCCGGTAACCTGCCCCAGCTCCCACAGGAGCCACCGGGCTGCCTCCCGGTCCTCGCTGCTGCCAAAGACCGCTTGCCAGGCCAGCTTGTCGGTGGCCGGGGATCGCAGCTTGGCCTGGTCACGCACCCTCACCCCACCCGGGACCAGCGTAACGGTCCCCTGATATAGGTCTACAACCCGCTGAACCGGCTCAGCCATGCACGCCTATCTCCTTGAAAGCAGTATCCATAGCTCGTCCGCCAAAGCTAGGTCGTGAATTGGAGACTCGCAACGCGTCAGGAGTACGCAGTCAGATCTCATCCGAACCACCAGCCGCTCCGCTGGCGACCGGCTCATACCCGGCCCGGCCCATTGCCGCGAAGGTCAGCCGCTTACCGAGCTCCACCCCGGGCTGGTCGAACGGGTCGACGCCGTACCAGACCCCGGCGTACCCGGTTGCCAACTGAAAGAACATCAAGGTCTCACCCATGCTAGCCGGGCTCAAATCCGGCAGCCGCAGGGTGCAATTCATCCGGCCCATCTGCGCGAGGGCAGCAGAGGTCGCCTCATACTCGGCGTGCAGCAGCTCACCCAGCGTGTGCCCTGAGAGATAGGCCAAATCGGGCGGAAGATTTTCCTCTCCAGCATCCGGTCGAGGAATCTCGAGATCCACCCCCAGATCGTCCACCGTGACGAAAGTGATCACCTTGTCATAGGGCCCCTCCATGAAGAGCTGAACCTGACTGTGCTGGTCGGTCGCACCCACGGCAGCTACAGGGGTGGGTCCGGCATGTACGGTCTTGCCCTCCCGATTCGACCGCTTGCCCAGGCTCTCGGCCCAGAGCTGCCGGAACCACTCAGCCAGCTCACGAAGCCGGTCCGTGTAGGGCATGAGGACATGCACCCGGGCATCCTCCTGGGTATCCGCTTCGCAGAGGAGTGCCGCGTAGAGCGCAGCCGGATTCTGCAGCAGCTCCCTGGATTCCGCCCGCTCGAGGGCGCGGCGAGCACCCTCCAGCAATCCCTCGACGTCGATACCCACCAGGGCTGCCGGCAGCAGGCCCACGGGCGAGAGGACACTGAACCGGCCACCTACCTCGGGCGGCACGTCCAGGGTGGCGATGTGATCGCGTTGGGCCAGCTCCCGCAGAGCCCCGCGCTCGGGGTCGGTGGTGAACACGAAATGACGGGACGCGGCCGCGCCCAGCGCTCGCTCCAGCCAGGAACGGACAATCAGGTACTGGGCCATGGTTTCGGCGGTTCCGCCCGACTTGCTGATGACGTTGACCAGCACGCGTCGAGGGTCGATCCGATCCAGAGCGGCCGAGACCGACGTCGGATCCACGTTCTCCAGCACCGTGAGGCGGGGGAAGAAATCCCGGCCTTCGTCGTCCAACTCGTTCCAGGCCGGGGGGCGCAGCGCATTCAGCAAGGCCTTGGTGCCCAGCGCAGACCCACCAATTCCGAGCACCAGCACGTGATCATGGGCCTGCCCCAGGCCCTCGGCAAAAGTGCGGATGGAACGCACGGTCGGGCCCTGGTCCACCAGCTTGTAAAAACCGTATTCTCCTGCGACCCGCCGCCGGTCAACTTCGGACTGTACGTCGGCAAACCGGCGGGCCAGGTTCGCAAGCCGATCCCGTCTCAATCCATGCACCTGGTCCAGGCCATCTCGGAACAGGCGTCCGTACTGCAGCTTGATCACGCCACCTCCACCGTCAATCCGTCGTAGGCGGGGAAGACTCCAGCCGGGAGCTGGGCCGCCAGCTCCGAGTGCCCCGTCTCATGGGTCAGATGAGTGAGGTAGGTCCGCCGAGCACCGAGCTCGCGGGCCGTGTCGATGGCCTCAGCGATACTCAAATGAGTTGGATGAGGTCGCCACCACAGCGCGTTGAGCACCAGCACGTCGAGCCCTCGCAGCCGTTCCCGCTCGGCGGGGGGGATCTCCTTGATGTCGGTGATGTAAGCGATGCGGTCAAAGCGATACCCGAACACTCTGAGGCTTCCGTGCTGGAACGCGAGCGGGAGCACGTCCACGCCCGCAATCCGGACCATCTGCTCGGGCTCAGTCCGGTGCAGCGTCAGCCTCGGCTTCGAGGTACCCTCGTAGGGACGGACCGAATCATCGAAGATGTAGTTGAACGACGACCGGAGCCGCTCCAGGGTCTCCCCTGGCCCGTAGAGCGGCAGCGGCCTTCCCTGCCGCACGGAGAAAACTCGCAGGTCGTCGATGCCGTTAATGTGATCGGCGTGTTCGTGGGTGTACACCACCGCGTCGATGCGGGAAAAGCCGGAGGAGATCAGCTGCAGACGAAGCTCGGGCGGTGTGTCGATGAGGATAGTCGAGCCATCCGCTTCCAGTACAGCGCCGGACCTGGTGCGCTTGTCTCGGGGATCGTTGGACCGGCAGACCGCGCAGTTACAGCCGATCTGGGGCACGCCAAACGACGTGCCCGTACCCAAAAACGTCAGACGCATCTCCTAAACTGCTTCGACCTTGAGGAGGTTGGTAGTGCCGGGCATGTCGAAGGGAACACCGGCGGTCACTACCACCCGCTCGCCGGGCTGGGCGAGCTGCCGCTCCAGGATCTGCTGCCGAGCCACCGCGAGCATGCTGTCGTAGTTCGTAGTGTGTTCCGTCAGGGCCGAGGTCACCCCCCAGACCAGGGCGAGCTGCCGAAAGGTCTCCGGCTCCGGAGTGCAGGCGAAGACTGGAACGGTAGGCCGACAGGTGGCCACCTTGCGGGCGGTGAAGCCGCTGCTGGTAAAGCACACGATCAGCGGGGCCGACAACATCTCTGCCGCCGCGCACACCGCGACCGCGATGGCATCCTCGGTGCGGATGGGACCGCCCGGCGAGGACTGATGATGACGCAAGGCCCCCTGCTCCGCCGACCGGCGGCCCAGCGCAGCATCAATGCTGGCGCCGCGGGACTGGCGTTGGCTTTCCATCTCCCGCGCAATCCGATCCATGGCCTGGACCGCCTCCAGCGGATAGTCGCCAACAGCCGTCTCGGCCGAGAGCATGACTGCGTCGGTGCCGTCCAGAATCGCATTCGCCACATCCGAGGTCTCCGCCCGGGTGGGACGGGGCGCGTGCACCATGGATTCGAGCATCTGCGTGGCAGTAATCACCGGCTTACCGTGCAGGCTTGCCTCCCGGATGATCTGCTTCTGAATCAGCGGCACTTCCTCAAAGGGCAGCTCCACTCCGAGATCACCGCGGGCAACCATGATCGCGTCGGAAGCGTCCAGGATGGCGCACAGGTTCTTGATCGCCGTGTCCTTCTCGATCTTGGCAACCAGCTTGACCCCGGGAGGCACCAGCCCCCGGAGCTCCTCCATATCCTCAGGACGGCGGACGAACGATAGGGCGATGTAGTCCACCCCAAGTGACCCCGCCTGCCGCACGTCCTCCCGGTCCTTTTCGGTCAGCGCGGGCGCGCTCACTTCGATGCCCGGAAGGTTCATCCCTTTGTGCGCCTTCAGCTCGCCGCCGTAGTGCACCACCGCTTCGACCCGCTGCTCCTGGATTCCACGCACTTCCAGCGATATCAACCCGTCGTCGAGCAGAATCCGGGCACCGATTCGGACATCGCGCGCCAGATCGTCGTAGGTGGTGGGGATCTCGCCGGGTTGGGCGACTGCTTCAGGAGCGAAGACAGTTTGCCGCCCGGGCTCCAGGCGGATCGGTTGCGGCAGGTTGCCGATGCGAATCCGCGGCCCCTGGAGATCCAGCAAGACTGCGGCTGCCTCTCGCCGGCTCTCGAGAACGGTGCGGAGCTGATGAATCCAGCGGGCTCGGATCTCGGGCGTACCGTGGGAGGCGTTGATGCGGACGACGTTGACCCCAGCGTCGAGCAGGGCAGTCATCTGTGGTGGATTGTCCCAGGCCGGGCCGAGGGTCGCCACAATCTTGGTTCGGCGGAGGGGCGTGCGCGGCATGCATGAGTCTAATGGAGATGAGTCAGACCTGCACCACGCGGGTTTTTCCGCCCGCAGTTGAGAGGAATTTCTGCAGTATCCTGAGGCGCGCCTATGAGGAGCCCTAGACCCCAGGCGGGGCTGCTTTCCACATGTGGAAAACCGCCGGAAGTGAATATCTTATTTGCGTGTAAAACCTCATAAAATGCTTCACCTGCCGTCACTCGATGATTCGGGCCCAGTCTACTAACTGCCTGACTCTCAAGAGACTTACAGGCGTGATCTCCAGCTGATTCGCGAGATCGAGCCACTGTCGCCTGTGCCCATTTATTTATGCAGACATTCTAATTATGAACACTTTCGACATCGGGGTTTGCGGCTGACCGGTCCCGGCAGCGGAAGGAGGCAAATCAAGAGGCGGGACACAGGGGGGACAGTACAAAAAACCCGGACCACCGATCCGGGAGAGAAAGGGAAATGCTTGTGCGCGGCCAGAGGCTGAATCCTACCCGAGTTTCACCGAGAGAATGCCAGGTCGCCGGCACCACCAGAAATGAGAGGCCCGACAAAGCGAAT
>DASRIN010000382.1:0-5780 GCA_035649975.1 Gemmatimonadales bacterium | reverse complement strand
CCGAGCCTGGCTGCAGTTCGAGGTCACGCCGGAGAAGGGCGGAAGCCTCATCCGGCAGACCGCGATGTTCGACCCGGTCGGATTGGTTGGATTGGTGTACTGGTACGCTCTGTGGGGTATCCACCAGGTGGTCTTCGCCGGCATGCTCCGCAACATCGTCAGGGAGGTGGGGGGCAGCGGGCAGCGGTAAGGCGGTAAGGGGCTTCCACAGCTACGGCATCGTGAGAACCGGGGACAAGAAAATGGTCTCCATCACGTTCTGCGAGGATCGCCAGGGGCCACCGAGTCAACCGCTCCCCGAAGCTTTATTCACCGCGACATCGAGCCTGGGAATCTGATGGTGGACCCCACCGGGTTTCTGAAGGTGACCGACTTCGGCATCGCCCGGCTGGCGGGGCTAGGAATCCGGTGGGGCAGGCGCACTCACCAGGGAAGGCGTCGTGGTGGGGACACCGCAATACATGGCGCCCGAGCAGTTGTTGGGAGATCCGGGCTCTAGAGGAGGTCTGATTGTCTGTTGGGTAAGGACGACTCAGTCATTGGGACGCGGTCCCGCCCGTCGGCCTCCAATCGAAGACCATCATCAATCGGCCCCCCGAGAGCGGCTCGATGAAGACGAAACGGCCATCGGGTGTCACGTCCCAGTTGGCATGGTTGCCGACGTACTCGTAGCGGAGCGGGTCGATGACAATCTCCCGCGCGGCGACCCGCGGCGGCGCACCTGGCGTGGCCGGTTCGATCCGCGCGGCGAGGAGCCGGGACGTGTTGCCCTGGTGTTCGATATAGTAGAGCCGCCGGCCATCGCGGCTCCACACCGGCTCCTCTCCAGGCCCCTCGGAGACCAGGGTGCGGCCTCCCTGACGGCTGAGCCCGCGGACGTACACCTGCCTGAGACCGGTCTCGTCGCTCATGTACGCCATCAGGCGACCATCCGACGAGAGGGCAGGCGAGTGCTCCTCGTAGGGTGACGTGACCATCGGCTCGGGCGGGCCGCCGTCCGCATTCAGGATGACAATGTCGCTCGGTCCATTCTCGATTTCTCCATAACCGGCCACGTAGTGCCGCCCGTCTGGAAGCCACACGCCCGGGTGGGTCAGGCCGGGAATGGTGATGTGTCGCTCGCCGGCATCCCCGTCCGCCGACGCGGTGAACACCGGCCCCTCTGAAGTGCCGAGCGAGATGTAAGTGACGTGATGTCCATCCGGCGTCCAGACTGGGTCATGGGCGTCCCCCTTGGACGTGATGCGGCTCAACCCGCGGGTGGTACGGTCGAGGACCCACACGTCCCGTCCGGCCCGGCCGCCCACGTTCCGATCGAGCACGATGCGCCGGCCGTCGGGAGAGACCCGCGGGTTGTGAAAGGTGCCGATCTCCGTGGTCAGCACCTCGCGCCGGCCGTCGGACGACAGAATCACGACCCGGTTGTCCGGCCGCTGTGCAGTGACCAGAAGCCCCGCACCCGCGGCGAACGCCACCCGGCCGGTGCGGGCGATGAGAGTCACGTCCCCGGTCGGCACGACCGTACCACGGGTGCGCGCCTTCACCGGATCGAAATCGATCGCGTGCAGGGTTCCGTCCGGGCGGGTGAAATAGAGCCGGCCATCGGCGAACTGGGGACGCAGGGCCGCCTCGTCCAGCAGGGTGTCCACCTGACGTGACCCCAGGTCCAGCGAGAGGATACGGGCGCGGGTAGGCGATCCGCGCATCGCGCTGAACAGGGCGTGGCGTCCATCAGGCAGCATTTGGGGCTGCAGGAAGTCCACCCCGGGCGGTGCCGGGAGGAGGAGCTCGCGCCGGGATGATTGGGGCTGCAGGAGCACGAGCCCGGCGCTGTCTATCGCGAGCACGCTGCCGCCGCCTCCGTCTGCCGGGAAGCGGCCGCTGACGAACGACATCGTCACGGCGTCACCGCCATCGAGCCGCTGCAGCACCAGCTCTCCCCGCCGGTGAAAGCCGATGTGGGTGCCGTCGGCCGACAGAAAGGGTTCGATCGCTCCCGCGGTGCCAGGCACCGTGATGAGCTCCAGCCGGTCGACTCGGCGGATTGCGAGCTGTCCCCCATCGGTCGTGGCGATGGTGCGCCCGTCGGCCGATACGGCGACCTGGGCGCCACCTACCTCGAACTGGCCGGCCATGGTGAACTCGGCCCGCCGGATGACCGGAGGAGCGGCACGGGGGTGGGTCTTCCAGATCCACAGGGCGGTTCCGGCCGCTGCAACTGCCACGGCGGTAGCGGCGAGCGCAGCGGCGCGCCAGGGCCGTGCGGCGGCACCAGAGGTTTTTGCCCCGGGCCTGCTGAGCGTATGGGTCCCGTCGGCGTTGAGCGCGGCGGCGAAATCGCCGGCGCTGGCGAACCGGTCCGCCGGCAGCTTCTCCAGTGCAGTGAGCACCGCGGCCTCGACCGGTTCGGGGATGCTCCGCCGATGGGCGGTGAGACGGGGCGGATCCTCGGTGAGCATCCTGGCGATGACCGCCTGCGCGCTGGGGCCGGTAAAAGGCGGCTCGCCTGCCAGCATCTCGTAGGTCACCACACCCAGCGCGTAGATGTCGGCCCGGTGGTCCACGGTTCGCTCACCGGTGGCTTGCTCCGGCGCCATGTAGTGCGGGGTTCCCAGCGAGAGCCCCGTCTGCGTCATCCGGTTCCCGCCGGCCTGCTGCACGGCCAGGGCGATCCCGAAATCGGCGACCAGCGGGCGGCCGTCGTGGAGCAGGATGTTCTCCGGCTTGATGTCGCGATGGACCACACCATGCTTGTGGGCGTACTGCAAGGCATCGGCTACCTCGCAGGTGATGCGCACCGCCTCCGCCACCGGCAGCTGCCGCTCTCGCTCGAGCCGTCGCCGGAGCGCCTCGCCATCCACAAATGGCATGACATAGTAGAGGAGGCCCTCGACTTCACCGGAATCGAAGAGCGGCAGCACGTGGGGGTGCTGCAGGTTCGCGGTGAGCTCGATTTCCTTCAGGAAGCGCTCGGAGCCGAGCACTGCAGAGAGCTCGGGGTGGAGCATTTTGAGTGCGACATGACGGCGGTGCCGAAGGTCGCGTGCGAGATACACCGTGGCCATGCCGCCCCGGCCGAGCTCACGCTCGATGCTGTAGCGGCCACTCAAGGCGGCGCCCAACCGGTCCGCGGCGCTGGTCACGTCTTATCAGCTAGAGTTGAGTCGACTTTGGTCACAGAAATGGAGGGTAGGGGCGCGCCTCAATGTGTCTCGAATGGGTGAGGAACGCCAGGCGGAGAGGCGGGCGGGCGCAGAGGCGGGAAGACGGTTCGGCGGTACGGCGGTACGGCGGCATGTTCCACTCCGATCGCCGGGCTCGACCGGCTGGAGGCGGGTGCTCGGCGTCTCCTTCGGCGTCGCGGTGCTGGTCGGCAACACCATCCTGATCGGCATTCTCCGGACCCCGGGTGAGCGCCCAGCTGCCCCATCCCGCCCTTTTCATCGGAATCCGGATCCTCGGGGGCCTCTACGTCTTGATCGGGGCCGCCTCCCTGGCCGAGCCCGGCGCGATGTTTGCCCGCCGACAAGGTGCGAGGGGAGACGGACGCCAAAGCTCAGGGGATCGTAAACGAAGCAACTAGGCGGGCGGACAGCCTGGTCGCGCCGGCCCGGCGACAGGCGGGAGGAGAGTAGTCGCCGCCGTAGGCGGGAAGTCCGGCATTGGTGTGCCGGGTGTTGATGATGGTGACTGCCCCCGCCCACGTCGCGGTGAGCGGCGCATCGGACGAGCTACTGGTAGGCGAGCTTCGCCGGAGACGGCGCGTTGGACGGTCCAAGCCCCGGTCACGGAGCCACGGTCTGAATTTCCACCCGCGATGCCTGGGTGGGAGTCCGCCAGATCCGGTGGGTCTGAGCCTGGTAGTCGCCCGCCTTGGCTTGAAAGATGTTGGGCATCCAGGTCTGCGGGTTACGGTCGATCAGAGGAAACCAGGTGCTCTGCACCTGTACCATGATCTTGTGACCGGCCTTGAACCGGTAGCTCTGGGTATGAAGATCGATCGCAAATAGGGTAATCACGTTCGGCTTCAGGGGCACCGGCCTCTCGAATGATTGGTGAAAGCGGCCCCGGAAGACGTCGTTGGCAATCATGAGCTGATAGCCACCCAGCTTGAAATCGGGAGGGTAGTCCTCAGGGTAGACGTCGATCAGCTTTACCACCCAGTCGGCGTCCTGCCCCGTGGTGCTGGCGAAGAGCTTGGCGGTGACTTCGCCCGCCAACACCACGTCCTCGGTCAGTGGCTCGGTCTCCCAGCTCAGCACGTCGGGTCGGCCCTGCACGAAACGTTGGTCTTCCAGCAGCCAGGTGTACCACCCTGATCCCTTGGGATAGTAGGTCGGCTCGATCGGCCGGGGCCGGTAGGGAACGGGGTGGGCCGGATCGCTTACGAAGCTGTCGGAGGCCGAGCGCCCGGATGCCGAGGGGGGCGTGAAGGCCAGCTTTCCGCCCGATTGGAAGTACAGGGCCCGGGTCTTCGCCTGGCGGGGAGGCCAGGAGTCGAACTTGCGCCACTGGTTGCTGCCGCTCTCGAAGACGGTTGCCTCCGGCTGGACCAGCTGCCCCTCGTCCTTGAGGTAATAAGCAAAGAACGGGGCCTCGACCTGGCTCCGGAAGTATTCGCCAGTGGCTGAGCCGAAGTCGATCTTGCCCAGCTTCTGTCCGGTCCCCCCTCTCCAGCCGCCGTGCCGCCAGGGCCCCACAACCAGAGAGTTCCGGCGGTGAACGTCGTGCTTCTCCAGCTCGCGGTAAATCAGCAGCGGGCCATAGAAGTCTTCCTGATCCCACCATCCCGCCACGTTCAGCGTCGGTACAGTGACTCGCGTCAGATAAGGCCGCATTGCCTGCCGCCGCCAGAACGCGTCGTAGTTGGGGTGAGCGGCGAAGTCGCTCCAACTAGGGAGCACCTTGTCCTTCAGCACCTTGGCCTGGATGTTGGAAAGCGGCCCCACCTTGAGGTACCACTCGTAGGTATCGTAACGCCCGAACTCGAAGTCTGAGTTCTCCCGAGTGGCTTCGGTGAGCCAGGCATATTCGAAGCCGTAGCTCAGCCGGAAGGCGCCGTTGTGGTGAAAGTCGTCCCCCAAGAACATGTCGGCCGGTGAGGCCTGAGGGCTCACCGCCTTCAGCGCGGAATGGCCACCCAGCATTCCCATCGCCGTGGTCCAACCATCGTAACTCACGCCCAGCATTCCAACCCTGCCGTTGTTTCCCGGGACGTTCGTCAGCAGCCAATCGATTGAATCGTCGGTGTCGGTGATCTCATCGATCGAGCCGGCCGGCGCATCGGCCGGTCTCGGCGGCCGCTGCATGACGAATGTCCCCTGACTGCGATAGCGTCCCCGGATATCCTGGAAAACGAAGATGTACCCTTCCTCGGCGAGCGCCTGGTACGATCCGGTGAGCTCGTTCCTTGACTCGGCGACCCCGTACGGAGTGCGGGAGAACAGGAACGGGAGGCTGCTGGTGGTATCCCGGGGCCGGAAGATCTCGACGTGGAGCTTCACCCCATCACGCATCGGGATGTCGGCGCTGCTCTGCTGGTAGTCGGCGGGATTGTACTTCCTTGTGGCGGCCTGCTGGGCCGGCAGCGGAAGGGCTGTAGCCAGCAGGATCGGAATCCACCACGGCACATAGTGTACTGGAGACCTCATGAGATCCTTCGATTGTTCATCGGGGCGACGGTGCTTGCGGAGACAACCCAGTCCCTCCGCGGGGCCTTGATATAATGGTCCAGCAGCCGCCAGACCAGGGCACTGCCGAGACTAGCGACTAGCGACTAG
>DASRIN010000381.1:0-6887 GCA_035649975.1 Gemmatimonadales bacterium | reverse complement strand
CGGGGATTGTCCAGAGCGACGGTTCCCTCAGCCCAGATGTCGAGCGTTCCCGGGTGGCGGAAGAAGCGGTCTCCGATATCGGACTCGCCGCCCGGAGGCACCGTCAGCGTTCGGTTCTCGAACCCGATGTCTCCCAGGTCTGGGCTCAGGGTGATAGCAGCGGGGGCGCCCACCGCCGGCCCGGGCTGCCAGTCGAAATCAACGCTGTTGTCGTTGAAGCCGAGCCCGGAAACCGGTGCCGCATACCACCAGTTCAGGTCGAACGCCTCCCAGTTGGGATGGATGAGGGTGGGCTCGAAGTAACTGCCATCCCCGACGACGTTGCCGGTCACGCCCCGAACTCCCCTGGCCCGGAGGGCCGCGGCCAGCTGCCGCAGCCGGGCGAACGGGTCCACATCACACACGCCCGGAAGGGTGCTGTCGGTGGCATAGCAGCGCCGGTCCATGGTGGGGTCGCCTCGGCCGTACAGGACGAGGTCTCCCTGCACCACGCCGTTCACCACCGGACCGCCATATACACTGGTCCTTACCCGCCAATCGGGAGGCAGGAGTGCGGCCGCCACGGCACCGACCACCAGTTTCATGTTGCTGGCCGGGACGAACATCCGGGTCTGGTTCTGGCCGTAGAGTAGCTTCCCGTTCTGGTCCAGCAGCGCGATGCCCCAGAGCTGCCGGTTGAACGGCACGGTGTTGAGGCGCGCGTCAATCCGGCGAGCGAGGTCGGTTTGGGCGGTCGCCGGGACGGCGAGAGCGAAGAGAGCACAGATGACGGAGAGGACGACGCGCTCAATCATACGCCACTCGGGGATCCACTCGGGCATAGAGAATGTCGGTGAGCAGGTTCACGAGTACGAACACCAGACTGAGAAAGAGGATGCTTCCCTGGACCGCGGGCAGGTCCCGCTTGTCGATGGCGGTGAGCACATACCGTCCGACGCCGGGCCAGGAGAAGATGGTTTCCGTGAGGATGGACCCGGTGAGATAGCTGCCGAAGTCGAGCCCGAGCACGGTCACGACCGGCAGCAGCGCGTTGCGCAACCCATGCGACAACACGACACGTCTTTCGTTGAGCCCCTTGGCACGGGCCGTGCGCACGAAATCACTCTGCAGGACTTCTTCCATGGCTGCGCGGGTCATCCGGGATAGAAATGCAACCGAGCGCATGCCGAGTGTCAGTGCCGGCAGTATCAAGTAGAGCAGTCCTCCCGATCCGGACGGCGGCAGCCACCGGAGAGTGACCGCAAAGATCAGAATCAGGAGCAGGCCCACCCAGTACACCGGAAACGAGACCCCGAGGTAGGCTCCGAACGCCGCCAGCCGGTCAAGCCAGGTGCCAGGCCGCCAGGCGCCGTACACCCCGATACTGATGCCGACCACCGCCGCAAACAGCATGGCGGCGCCGGCCAGGCGCAGGGTTGCGGGAAAACGCTGTAGCAGGTCCTGCAGGATGGGACGACGGGTGATGTAGCTGGTGCCGAGGTCGCCCTGGAGCACACCGCCCACATAGTGGCCGAACTGCTGGTGCAGCGGATCGTCGAGCCGCAGCTCTGCTCTCAGTCGAGCCAGCGTCTCCGGATCGGCCCGCTCACCCACCATGGCTTGGACCGGATCGCCCGGAGCGACATAGAGCAGCAGAAAGGTTACCAGCAAGACGCCAAGCAGCGTGGGGATCAGCAGCAGAAACCGTTGCAGCAGGAATCGGATCACTGGACTCGCTCGACCTGAGTCCAGCGCTGTCCGGTGAAGACCAGCGGGAAGCGCCACCCGCGGACCTGGGGCTGTGCCGCCCACACGTCGACCGGGAACCAGAGAAAGATCCAGGGGGCCAGCTCGAATACCCGGGCATCGATCGCACGAGAGAGCTGCACCTTTTCGGCCTCATTCGTGGTGGCTCGGGCGCGAACGATCATCGAGTCGAGGGGCCTATCGTCCAGGAAAGCGTAATTGCCTCCGGTGCCCTTATTGCGGGAATGAAATAATGGGTAGTTAAAGTTCTCCGGATCAGGATAGTCGGCCCACCAATCGGTCAGGAACAAGTCGGCCTCGCCTTTTCGCACCGCGGCCCGCGCGCTCGATGCGTCGCGCTCGACGATCTCGGCGCGAACCCCGACCGCAGCAAGCCCCTGCTGCAGTGACTGCGCCAGCCGAGCCAGCTCCGCCCGCTGGGTGCGCCAGAGCTTGAGCGCAAACCCGTTGGGGTACCCGGCTTCAGCCAGCAGTCGCTTCGCCTCGGCCGGATCGTAGGCGTAGGGCGCGCGGGAGGAGTCGTAGCCCGAAACGCCGGGAGGCAAGGATCCGGCTGCACGAACACCCCGGTCCGCCAGGATAGTGGTGAGCAAGGTAGGGACGTCAATGGCGTGGTTCAGGGCCCGGCGTACCCGAACGTCTCGCAAGGGACCGCGGGTGGTGTTGATGGCCACGTAGAGGTCTTTGAGACCGGGCCGGTGCTGAAGCTCACTGGCCCGAGTCTCCTCCCAGCGGCGGGTCTCGCCAACCGGCACTTCCACGACGCTGAGTTGCCCAGCCTCATATTCGGCGGCTTGGGTCAGTGGCTCCGGAATGATGCGAATTCGCAGCGTATCGGCCTTGGGGGGACCACCCCAGTAACGTTGGTTTCGCGCCAACACGATGGCATCGTCATGAGACCACGACACGAAGGTCCAGGGGCCGCTGCCGGTCGGATGCTGGTCGAAGTCGGACGGAGTTGGGGTGGGGACGATAGCGGCCACCGGCATGGCCAGCAGTTTGGGGAACAGATTGAGCGGCTCTTCCAAGGTGAACACCACGGTGGAGTCGTCAGGTACTGCGATGCCGGTGACCTCCCGCTGCTGTCCTGCGGCGTAGCCACGAGCGCCCTCGATCGGGTACAACGGCCAGCTCCGCCCGCCGGTGCTGCCCGGGGCCAGAGCTCGAAGTAGAGAGGCCCGGACCTGGGCCGACCGGATCGGCTTACCGTCGTGAAAGGTGGCGTTCTGCCGCAGATGGAAGGTGTAACGGCGTCCGCCGGGGTCCACTTCCCAGCTGCGCGCCAGACCAGGAACGAGTTTGGCGTCAGGATCGAACTGGGTCAGGTTGTCGAACAGCAGCGAAACGACCTCTCCGGTCGGGACGTCGGTAGAAAGCGCCGGGTCCAGCGACCTGGGGTCGTAGGTGAAGTAGTAGTTCAGAGCGGTGCTGCCATCCTGGTCGGTGCAGCCAGCCAAAGCCAGGGCGGTCACCAGAAAGAGGCTGCGCATAAATTAGTCGGGGAACAGAGGAGGGCGTCACGCCCAGGACGGAACGTCCCGCGAACGTTGACACCGCGACGTAAGGTGGTCAAACTACCGGGCTTACATCATGCCGTCAATCTGGTCGCAATGGGCCGACGGTCAACGAACCCTCGTCCAGAGGTGCGGCATTCCTACTCACTGGCACACAACCTTCCGGCCTTCGAGGCCGATCGGGCCCGGACCCGGACGCCACCCATCAGACCTTCGATGAGGGTGGGGGCTCGCCATGTCCTTGGCTTTCTTGCCGTGCTCGCAGGGGCACCAAATATGCCCGCCCAGCAGCAGCTGCCCCAGCGGGTCGTCCGGTCACTCGAGTTCGAGGGCAACGGAGCCATCTCGGACGAGGTGCTGGCGACGGCTATCGCGACCACCAACTCGAGCTGGTTCGCTCGATTCCCTCTGGTTCGATGGATCGGGCTCGGAGCCAAGCGCTATTTCGACGAAGAGGAGTTTCGCCGTGACGTGGTCCGGCTGAGCGTGCTGTACAAGCGGAGCGGGTACCCCGATGCGCAGATCGACACCCTGGTGCAGCGAACGCCGGAGGATGTCTACATCAAGTTCAAGATCACGGAAGGTGATCCCATCAGGGTGACCAAGATCAATGTCACCGGTCTGGACTCGTTGCCCTCGCGTCTGCGGCGGGCAGTGCTGCTCGACCTTCCGCTCCAGGTGGGCGACCCATTCAATCGTTTCACCATGCAGGCAAGCGCCGACTCGGTGACCCGCCGGCTCCGGGATCGTGGGTATCCTTCGGCGCGGGTGTTCACCGCCTTTGAATCCAATCGAGATAGCAAGAGCGCCGAGGTGACGTTCGAATCCGAGCCCGGCCGCCGGGCATTCATCGGGCCGATCCAGGTCGTGGGCACCAAACGAATCGACTCCGGTGTGGTTCGCAATCTCCTGGTGTCGCGGCCCGGCCGCCGGTTTTCCCAGGAGGAGCTTTTCGAAAGCCAGCGAAACCTGTATGAGTCCGACCTCTTCCGTTTTGTCACCGTCAACATCGATTCGGGCGCCTTCAATCCGGGAGACTCCTTGGTGCCCCTGGTGGTCCAGGTCAATGAGAGCAAGCCGCACCGCATCCGCGGGGGCCTCGGATACGCCACCTACGATTGCTTCCGCGGCTCCCTCGGCTGGACGACCCGAAACTTTGTCGGCGCGGGCCGAATTCTCGATCTGACCGGCCGGATATCCAAGGTGGGCGTGGGGGAGCCACTGGATTGGGGGCTGGACGAGAACATCTGCCGTGCCTCCCGCTCCGATACGGTGGGGTCGGCCAAGGTGAACTACTACCTTGGTGCGTCGGTGCGGCGCCCGGCATTTCTCTCACCCAACAACGCGCTTACCGTGTCGGTGTTTACCGAACGCCGCTCGGAATACAAGGTGTACCTGCGGCAGGAGACAGGTGCCAGCATCGCCCTCAGCCGGACTACACCACGCCGACGCAACCCGCTTTCGCTTACCTATACCATCACCTACGGCCGGACCGAGGCCACTGCCCTGAGCTTCTGCTCGGTGTTCGGGGCCTGTACGAGCGACGTGGTTACCCCACTGCGAGAGAATCTGGTTCTGGCCACCCTGACCGCACTCGGCACCTTCCCCCGGGTGAACAGCCCGATCGATCCAACCCGGGGGCGGGTTGGATCGGTGGAGCTGACCCACAGCTCCAAGTACATCGGTTCATCGAGCCTGCAACAGTTCACCCGGATGGTGGCCGGTATGTCGTGGTATCGGCTGCTCTCTCGAGACATCGTGCTGAGCTGGCGGGTGCGGGGTGGACTCATCTTTTCGCCCACTCTCGATGTGGGCAACGTGTCTGGCGCCTTCGTCCCACCAGACCAGCGGTATTACGCCGGCGGACCCAACGACGTGCGCGGCTTCGAACGGAACGAGTTGGGGCCGGTTGTCTATGTGGTGCCTACGGAGGGAATCACGCCGGACAGCATCATATCCGATTCTGTCCGGGTGGCCGCCACCGGCGGCAATACTTTCGCGCTGGGAAACGTCGAGCTCCGGCTGCCTTCGCCCATTTTCAGCTCCAGGCTCCGGTTTGCTGCGTTTGTGGATGCCGGCGGGGTCTGGCAGCGGGAGGGCCCCAAGTCCGGACGAGTGATCCGGGTAACCCCCGGCGTCGGCATCCGGATTGCCACGCCCCTCGGCCCAGCCCGGCTCGACGTGGCGTACAATCCCTACAAGCTTCAACCCGGAGTCCTCTTCGAGGCTGATGCGGTCGAAAATTTGACGCCGGTTCCGGGTGAAGGATCGTACGTTTTGTCACGGGATCGAAAGTACGCCATTCACATCGCCGTAGGGCAGCCGTTCTGATGCGCCGTCAGATCGCCCGCTTCCTCTTCGTGTTTGTGATCGGCATCGTGGCCATGGTGCTGGGAGTGGTCACGTCGATGACCCTCACTCCGCCGGGGCGGGATCTGCTGGCGCGCACGGTTTCCCAGATGCTCGACCGGATCGTAATCGGGTCGATCAAGGTCGGGGCCATCTCCGGCTCGTTCATCTACGACCTCACGCTCGAAAATCTGATCGTCCGGGATACCAGCGGCGCCCTGCTGGCCGACCTCCCCCGCGCGCGGGTCAGCTACCGCCTGCCCAATCTTCTCGCCGGCCAGGTGGTATTGAGCTCGATCCAGCTGGACCGGCCCACCATTCAGCTGATCAAGCACCGCAATGGACGGATGAACTACGAAGAGGTGCTCGGCATCGGGAAGGGCTCCAAGGGCGGCAGGTCTCCTCTGGTCGAGTTCCACAACGTCCGGATGAGCGAGGGCACTCTTCGGATCGCCTTGCCCTGGAACCCGCCCCGCACGGCGGTGACTGAGCTGAGTGTTGACTCGGCGCTGCGAGCCGAGCGGGCCAAGCCGGGAAGGCTGATCGAAGACACGCCGGAGGGGCGGCGGAGGGTCATTCTTCTCTCCGACCTCGCCACCCGGATCTCACGGCTTCGCATTGCCACGCCGGACCGAAAGCCATTTACCATCGATCTCGATTCGCTCGCCACCAGGGTTAACGATCCGGGCGTCACGCTGCGCCACGCGGTGGGCAGGATACGGATCCGGGGTGACAGCGCCGTGTTCAGCCTTTCCCGAGGAGCCTTGCCCAATACCAGGTTCTCCGGCGGTGGCGCGGTTACCTGGCCCCAGGACACCATCCTGTTCGACTTTCAGGTGATCTCGCCACGCGTGGATCTGGAGGACCTCCGCTGGGTCTCACCCGATTTCCCGTCGATGACCGGCCGCGGCGTCCTGGCCGCGCGGTCCGAGACCGGAACCCGCACTGCGTATGACATTCGCGACCTCCACTTGCAAGGGCTTCTGGGCCAGGTAGACGGCGAGCTGGTGACCATCACCGACAAACGCCGGGGTCTGGGGGTTCGCGATATGAACCTTCGGCTTGCCAACCTGGATCTGGATGCAGTCCGACCGTACCTGGACACGCTTCCTTTCGCCGGAACGGTGACCGGCAAGCTCGCCGGATCGGGCTTTCTCAACGCGCTGGATGTCAGTCTCGAGTGGGCGTTCAGAGATGCGAGCGTGCCGGGAAACCCGCTCTCCACCCTCTCGGGTGAGGGCGGAGTTGGCGCATCGCGTGACAGCGGCCTCACCTTCA
>DASRIN010000380.1:0-3384 GCA_035649975.1 Gemmatimonadales bacterium | reverse complement strand
AGAGAGCATTCCAGCTGCTGCGCTAGCCCGTTTCGAAGCCGGCGCCCGCACCAGGGTGGAGGCACTCGGCGGCCGCTTTGTCGGGACCACCGTGGTATCCGATGCCGATCCGGACGTCACCGAGAGCGCGGCCCGTGACGGACTCGCGGCCCTCGTCATTACTCAGAAGCTTCCGGTCATTCTAGTCGGTGGAGTCCCGGCCAGCGACCCGCTCGCGCCATTTTATGCCGCGCTGCAGAGCCTCGGGGGCCGAGTACTGCGGCACGGTGTGCCCGCCCATCCGGGCTCCATGATCTGGCTGGCAGAGCTGGGCGAAAGCCAATTGCTGGGCCTTCCGCAGTGTGGCATGTTCTCGCTGGCCACCGCCGCTGACCTGATTCTACCCCGGCTGCTTACCGGCGAACGGCTCACGGCTGAACGCCTGGCAGAACTGGCGCATGGCGGCGTGCTGACGCGGGAGATGCGGTTTCGATTTCCTCTCTACGCCCGAGATCTCGAAGCGAAGGCTTGATCTAGCGGGCACCTAGCGGGCAGCCCATAATGGATGAGCAACCGGTACCGAACGGATCTAGATCGGGGAAGGGAGCGTCCATGCCGTCCCTGCGGAACAGCCGGGTGGCAGGGGTGGTGCTCGCTGCAGGGCTGTCCTCACGGCTGGGTGCCAACAAGCTGCTGATCAACCTGGGAACGGAAACAGTCGTCCGCCGGGCGGCGCGCCAGGCCATCGAGGCTGGACTCTCGCCCGTGATTATCGTGCTCGGCTTCGAGGCGGAACAGGTGGCGGCGGCGCTCGACGGACTCGTCGTCCACTCTGCTCTGAATCCGGACTATGCCAACGGCATGCACCTCTCGGTCAGAGTCGGCCTCGCCCAGGTCCCTGCCGACTGCGACGCGGCGCTCGTGCTTCTGGCCGACATGCCTCTGGTGACCTCGCAGATGCTGGCTGCAATGGTTGCCCGGTTTCGCGCCGGCACTGTGCCTCTCGTCATCTCCCGGTACGGCGAGGTGCAGGCGCCTCCGACGCTCTACTCCCGGGCGCTCTTCCCCGCGCTCGTGGCCGCTGGCAAGGGATGCGGGCGCCAGGTGGTGCGCGAATATCGAGACCGGGCGGCTACGGTCCAGTGGCCCGCGGCGCTGCTGGCCGACCTCGACCACCCTGAAGACGTCGAACGGCTGCGTGCGCTGTTCCTCGCGCCCACGCCCTGATGCGTCCCAAGCTCCTCGCCCTCGCTGCCGATTTGGGCCGCCGGGGCCAGGCGTGTGCCCTCGTCACAGTCGTCCGGCGGGAGTCGCCCAGCTCGGCCCAGCTGGGTGACAGTGCGGTGATTACCGCCAGCGGCGAGTTCCACGGCTGGCTGGGCGGGAGCTGCACCAGGCCAACGGCGGTGCGGGAAGCACTCGCTGCCATCCGAGCCGGGGAGGCCCGGATCATCGCTCTGAGCCCGCATCCCGAGCGTGACCAGCGTCCCCAGGTCCGGCCGGTCCTCATCGCATGCCACAGTGGAGGCAGTGTGGATCTCTTCATAGAGCCAATGATGCCCGCGCCACGCCTGCTGGTCTTCGGCCTTTCCCCGGCGGCACACGCGATTGTCCGCATTGCCAAGGTGCTGGAATACACTACGGCAGTTGTCGATCCCGAGGCCACCCGTGCGTCCTACCCCGAGGCGGACTGGGTGCTGTCCTCCCTCGGCGCGCCCGAAGCCGGCTGGCTGTCCGCGGCTGACCCTTCGCCGCTTTTCGCCGTCGTCGCTACGCTGGGCGAGCGCGATGAGGAGGCGCTGACCGACGCCCTCCGGCTCGAGCCCGCCTATCTGGGAATGGTGGCCAGTCGCAAGCGCCTGGCGAGGGTGCGGAGCATGCTGCTCCAGCGGGGCGTCTCTCCCGCTTTGCTCGACCGGATCCGGAGCCCGGCGGGACTTGATATCGGCGCCGTCTCGCCCGAGGAAATTGCGCTCAGCGTGCTTGCGGAGATTGTGCAGCTGAGACGGGCAGGAACCGCGACGACCGTGCCAGGAGAACCCACCACGACATCGGAGCTGCGCTACGCCATCGACCCTGTCTGCCACATGGAGGTGGAAATAGCGACCGCCAAGTACAAGGCCGACGTTGGCGGGGAAACGTACTACTTCTGCTGCGGCGGGTGCCGGGAGCGCTTTTTGGCCAGTCACGAGCCACAGGTGCTCACCCGGTGAGGAAGGAAATCCAGCGGCTCCAGTCCGACATGGAACGGCTGGGCTACATCACCGAGCCGGAGACCGCCACCGCCGTCTACCTCGCGCAGGAGTTGCGAAAACCGCTCCTCGTGGAAGGCGACGCTGGAGTCGGTAAGACCGAGATCGCCAAGGTTTTGGCCGCCTGCCACGGCACCGAGCTGATCCGGCTTCAGTGCTACGAAGGCCTCGACGTCAACACAGCTCTCTATGAGTGGAACTACCAGCGCCAGCTGCTCCGGCTCAAGATCGCCCAAGAGAACGGCCGAAGCGTCATGGAGCAGGAAGAGCTGATCTTCAGCCGGGACTGTCTGCTCGAACGGCCGCTGCTGCAGGCAATCACCCGCACGGGGCCGCCACCGGTGTTACTGATCGACGAGATCGACCGTGCCGACGACGGTTTCGAGGCCTTCCTGCTCGAGATCCTGTCTGATTTCCAGGTGACTATTCCCGAGCTGGGGACGATCGTTGCCACGATAACCCCGCACGTGGTGTTGACGTCGAACCGCACCCGCGAGATCGGCGACGCCCTCCGTCGCCGCTGCCTCTACCTCTTCCTTGACCATCCGCCGCTCGAGAAGGAGATCCGGATCATCCAGAGCCGGGTGCCTGAAGTGAGCGAGCGGCTTAGCCGGGAGATCGCCGGCTTCGTGCAGGCCCTTCGGCGCCGCAGGCTAGCGAAAGTCCCTGGGGCCGCGGAGACAATCGACTGGGCCGCGGCGCTGGTTCGGCTTCACACTGATCGCCTTGACCAGGAAGCGGTGCGGCTGACCCTCGGTTGCTTGATAAAGGACCAGCGGGACGCGGCCGAGTTGAACCAGGAAATTGTCAACAACCTGCTGGATGAGGCGGCGGCAGGAGTCGGGTCGCCATGACATCAGGTGCCGATCTCGTCAGTCACCTCGCCAGGTTTTGCCGCGCGCTCCGAACCGCGGGCGTGCCCGTAGTACTGTCTGACGCGATAGACGGCGCTGCAGCGCTGGCGCTCGTCGATGTGGCGGATCGGGCAGAGGTGCGCTCCGCGCTTGCGGTCGCCCTCAAGATCGGCCCGCGAGACCGCGAGCGATTCGAGCTCCTGTTCGAAGCGTGGTGGGGTGCCACACCCCCCGAGGAGCGGGATCCGCGGCGCGGCCCTGAACGGACGTCACCCGGAATGGCTTCCCTAGGCGGGCCC
>DASRIN010000379.1:0-5227 GCA_035649975.1 Gemmatimonadales bacterium | reverse complement strand
GGGCCCGCCTCGACCAAGATTCGGCGCCCCAAGAGCCCGGCCTCCGGGCACCCCCTGAGCAGACGGCAATCCCCTGATCCATCGTCACCCCGATGCGGACAATTGTCGTGTCACATGCCAGAGGGTGTTCCCATGCGTCCTTACGTTCTCGTGTTTCTAGGAGCTGTCGCTGCATGCGGCGGGGAGGAGGGGCCCACCAGTCCAACGGCGGGGTCGCTGGAAATTCGGACGGTGACCTCGGGTGAGGTTCCGCCTGACGGATACACCTATCGGGTGGACGGCCAGCCGGCCCAGGCCATCGGAAGCAACACCACCGCAACTCAGGCCGACCTGGAGCCCGGGGCCCACGTCATCCAGCTCGCCGGCCTACCCGATGGCTGCACCGCTTCGGGCGATAACCCCCAGACCATCAGCATTACCGAGGGCTCAACCGCCGTCGCGTCCTTCTCGATCAACTGTGTCCCGCCGGTCGGCACCCTTGAGGTTACCGTCGCCACTACTGGTGCGGCGCCGGCAAGCTACGACTTGGTCCTGGACGGGACTTCCCAGGGGGCCATCGGCACCGCGGCCACCCGATCGCTGGAGAACATTCCCTCAGGCGCGCACTCCATCGGACTCTCGGGCCTGCCCGCCAACTGTGAGGCGGCCGGTGAGAATCCTCTCAGCTCGACGGTGCGCACCGGAAATACGACCGAGATTGCTTTTGCGATAAGCTGCGCTGCGCCCCCACAGGAGACCGGAGCACTCAGCATCACCACGAGCACGACCGGGGAGGACCCGGACGGATATCGCGTGGCGATAGATGGCGGCGCCCGCCAGCCTATCGGAGTCCAGGGAAGCCTCACGCTTCTGAACGTGGCAGCCGGGGCACATTCGGTGCGCCTCATGGGACTGGCCACCGGATGTGCAGCGGGGGCGCCCAACCCGCAGCAGGTAACTGTGGCTTCCGGTGCCACCGCGACCGTCGCCTTCAGCGTTACCTGCGCCCCACCGCCCACCACGGGAACGGTTCGGGTGGTTACCAGCACAACCGGTGTTACCACGGACACCGACGGCTATGCCTTCACGGTTGATGGCGGTGCTCCGCAGCCGATCGGAGGCAATACGGCGGTCAATCTGGACAATGTGCCTGCCGGAGCTCACACCGTCGCGCTGACCGACGTGCCCGCCGACTGCGCGCTGGATGGAAGCAGCACTCGCAGCCTGATCGTGGCCGGAGGCGAGACGGCTGAGGCGCGCTTCGTAATCCGCTGCGCGCCAGTGACAGTGGGACAGTGGAGCCGGATGGAAAGCGGCACCGCGTTCAGCCTGTATAGCGTTTGGGGCAGCTCAGCCAGTGACATCTTCACCGTGGGTGAGCCCGGAGGCAGCTTCGAGTCGGGCATTTTTCACTACGACGGCCAGTCGTGGACGCCGCAAGCGACCGAGCAGGGCATTATCCTCTACTCCGTCTGGGGCAGTGGCGCCGGCGATGTGTTTGCGGTGGGCTCCGATCCCCTGGGGGCAAGAGGATATGACGGAGCCATCCTCCACTTCGACGGCAGTACCTGGTCACTGATGCCGGGCCCCGGCGTTGCGACCGCTGACGGCGCGGTGGAGGTCAGCTTCTACTCGGTGTGGGGCAGCTCCGGAGCGAACGTCTTTGCCGTGGGCGAGGCCAGTGGAGGGCTCAGTCGAGCGCTGGTAGCCCGGTATGACGGTGCCGGGTGGGCGGAAATGACCCTGCCGGCCGGAGACAACCGCGTGCTGACGGACGTGTCGGGAACCTCCTCGGAGGACGTATACGCCGTCGGCTATTTCGCTCCTTCATTCGGTCTTCGGCGGGCAGCACCGCGCACAGCCAACCTCCGGACCTTCGCCGAGGGCTTCATTCTTCATTATGATGGGAGCCTCTGGTCGGAGGTACTGCCGCTCACGGCCGGGGTCGCGTTCAACGCCGTCTGGGCCAGCGCGCCGAACGATGTGTTCGCGGCCGGCTCCGCCAACGACGTCGCCGCCGTCTATCATTACGATGGAGCCACCTGGTCGCCCATGACAGTTCCGCCGGTGGGACCGTTGCTCGATGTGTGGGGACTCTCGGCTACCGATGTGTATGCAGTAGGGGCCGGGACAATGCTGCACTTCGACGGTCAGGCCTGGACCGAGGTTCAGTCGGTCCCTCAGCGGCTCACGGGGGTGTGGGGAAGCTCCGCTGCTGATGTGTTCACCGTCGGGAGCGGAGGAACCATTATCCGTGGATCCCTAGCGGGCGCCCCGCAGCCGTGAGCTCCGGGCCCACCGTGCTCCTGGTCGACGATGAGGGTGCCGTCAGGAGCGCGCTTCGAAAGATCTTCGAGCGCGGTGGGCTGTCGGTGCGGGAGGCACAATCGGGGCGGGATGCTCTCGAGACCCTGGCCGATGACCCCTCGATTTCGGCAGTGGTGAGTGACTTCATCATGCCGGAGTTAGATGGCCTTGACTTCTACGATGCACTGGTGGCCCGCTCGCCCCACCTGCGGAACCGGGTGGTCTTTCTCACCGGTGCCGCGCGCGATCCTACGGTGCATCGGCCCCTGGAAGACCGCGGAGTGCCTCTCATCAACAAGTTGGAGGATCTAAGCATCGTGCTCGATGCAGTGCGGCTGGTATTGCTGCGACCCTGATCCGTGGACTGGTCTCGCGCGAATGGGCTCGGTGCTGTATGATGGTGGAACCCACACCAGCATCCCAATCTCACTTAAGGACGTCCATGCCTGCCCGCATCCTCGTCGTTGACGACGAGCCGATGGTTCGAGCCCTGATCGCACGGGCTCTGACCGATGCAGGCTATGAGGTCATTGCTGTCGCCAACGGGCGCGCGGCCCTGGATGCGGCTCGAGGCGCCGAGGTCGGATTCGATCTCATCGTCACCAACAGCTACATGCCGGGCCTCAGCGGTGTCGAGCTGGTGAGCCGGATCCGGCAGGATTTTCCCGAACTTCCGATCCTGCACGTCGATGACATCGGCCGCCGCAGCCGGATCGGTCAGCTGCCCAGCGAAATTCCCACCCTCTATAAGCCTTTTGCCATCGCCACACTGAGGGACGCCGTGCGAAGGCTGCTGCCCGACTCCTAATTCGGCCCCACTCAGGGAATCTGCCAGAGGCTCCGCAGCGCACCGGTCGGCTAGCGGTGCTCCACCGGCCCATCTGCTGAAGAATCCACGACTTAAGGCTTGGCCTGTTCCCTGCTGAGGTCGAGCCGTCTGGTTGTCCGTGTCCCGTCCCTCTACAGAGGAGTCCGGTTGCGCCGCTTGGCCCACCCCTTCACCAAGCACTTTCCGGTGCTGCGGTTCGATACCATCCGCAGCAAGATCCTAGTCTTTGCTCTCCTGGTCACGTTGCTGCCATCGGGACTTACTGCGTGGGTTTCATACAGTCAGAACCGGCGGGCGCTGGAGGAGAAGATCTCCCAGGAGCTGCTCAGCTCCAGCAGCCAGGCTGCCCGAGAGCTCGACGTCTGGATCAAGGAACGGCTCTACGACCTTCGGGTGTTCGCCAGCTCCTATGAGGTCTCCGAGAAACTGGCCAATCGCAAGCCCGGAACCGCCACCAAGCGGCTCAACGATTACCTGAACTCGGTCCGGGACCGGTTCAGCGAATACGAAGAGCTGGTCGTGGTCGATGGAGCCGGCCGCCCGGTTGCCACCAGCGGCAATGAGAGCGGAATGGTGCGGCTTCCCAGTGGTTGGGCCAGGGAGCTGAGCACCAACAGCGGGCTGATCGGCAAGGCCGAATGGGACCCCTCCCTCAATAAGGGCACCCTGGTCGTAGCCGTACCGGTCCAGCGGGGCGAGGGGCGAATGATCGGCGCCCTGGCAGCACGGCTCAGCCTCAGAGGAGCAGAAAAGGGGCTCCGAGCATTCGCCCCCCGCAGCGGGCAGGTCTATCTGCTCACTCTGACAGGGACGATGATCGTCGGCTCGGCGGAGAGCTCCGCCGAGCTGATGAAGGTCAACATGAAGCCGCGCATGCTCGACCGGCTCAAGTCCCGCGAGGGTCGGGTGGTGAGTTACGAGAGCATCTCCGGCTCCGACGTCGTGGGCAGCCTCAAGCGAGTGCCCCGAGCCAAGTGGGCGGTGATATCGGAGATCCCGTCCGAGGCGGCGTACGGGCAAGTTCGGCGATTCCGCGATCTCGCGTTACTGATCGTGGCGGCCCTCCTCCTGGGCGTGAGCCTGATCGCGTATCGCCTGGGGGTGCTCATCGTGCTGCCCCTGGAGCGGCTCACCCGGGGCGCGGCGGAAGTGGCGGATGGTGACCTGGCGGTGGACCTGCCCGCCGCCAAGGGGGAAGTGGGCGAGTTGACGGCGGTGTTCAACCACATGGTGGGGCGACTCCGCCAGGGACGGCAGGAGCTCGACGCCGTGAATGAAAAGCTGCGCCGGCAGAACGAGGATCTCGAGCGGCTCTCAACCTCGGATGCTCTGACCGGCCTCCACAATCGCCGCTACCTCACTCAACGCCTGTCTGAAGAGCTGGTCCGCTCCTACCGCCACAAAGGTTCCTTCAGCGTTCTCATGGGCGACGTGGACGAGTTCAAGAAGTACAATGACGCATTTGGCCACCCGGCCGGCGATGAGGTGTTGAAGAAAGTGGCCTCGATTCTCTTGAGCACCACCCGCTCGGTCGACTGCACCGCGCGGTACGGGGGCGAAGAGTTTGCCGTTCTGCTTACCGGGACCAGCGGAGACATGGCCGCCGAGGTCGCGGAGCGCATTCGGGCCAGAGTGGAGGGCCAGGAATTCCACGGCCGAAAGATCACGATCAGCATCGGACTCGCCGAGTTTCCGGCGGACGGTCAAACCGCAGATGAAGTGATTTCCTGCGCGGACGAGGCGCTCTACGCTGCCAAGCGAGCCGGTCGCAACCGGGTGGTCCGGGCAGGTGAGAACGACAAGCAGGCGGCGGTCAAGGGATCCAAGGGAAGAACCTGACCCGGCACGTAGAGTAAATGGGAGCCGTTCAGCGGCGAGAGATCAGCTTCCGGAAAATCCAGCCTCCCCGACCCATGTCGTCACTGATCCGAATCCAGTCCTCCACGTACGAGTAGCCGGTCAGACTGTCGCCCCCCTCCACCGCAAAGGCGACCGGAGCACCGGTACCCGGTGCTTCCCGCACATTGCCGGAGCCCACGGCCCGCAGCGGAATGGGGACCGCGAACGGCTTCTCGCCGGGACGATCGGAGGTGCGTTCCCGGGCCGACAGCC
>DASRIN010000378.1:0-2272 GCA_035649975.1 Gemmatimonadales bacterium | reverse complement strand
GATGTGGTGGACGAGGGCGAGCGGGTTGCGCACTGCCTGGCAGGCCCCCTGTCTGCTACCCGGGTTCGAGGGCGGGTGCACTGGCCTCGCCGGTTCGATCACATGCAGCAGCATTCGGGACAGCACCTGTTGTCGGCTGTGCTGGCCGATCTGTTAGGCCTCTCCACGGTCGCTGTCCATTTCGGGAAGCTGAGCTCGACCGTGGACCTGGACGGCGGCGCGCCTTCCCGGGAACAGCTGGTGCGCGTAGAAGAACGGGTGAATGAGGTAGTGGTCGAGAATCGACCCGTGCGGGTGAGCTTCGAGGACGCTCGCGAGGCCCTCGGGCTGCGAAAGCCCTCCACCCGGGAGGGTACGCTTCGCATCATCAGTATCGAAGGTCTGGACCGGAGCGCCTGCGGTGGTACCCACGTGCGGAGCACCGGAGAGATCGGAGCGATTCTGCTGCGGAAGACTGAGCGGGTAAAGCAGGCAGTTCGTCTCGAATTCCTCTGCGGGGGACGAGCCGTTCGTGCAGCCCGGGCCGATCACGAACTGCTGACTGGACTCGCCGCTGAACTCTCTGCTGCTCCGCCCGAGTTGCCCGGACTGCTGGCAGCCCAACGAGAACAGCTCAAGGCATTGTCCAACTCACAGCGGGAGCTGGAAGCGGAGGTCCAGACGTACCGGGCCCGACAGCTCTATGCCGCTTCGGCCGCGGACCAATCCGGAATCCGCCGGGCGATCGTGCGGGAGGGAAATGGTAGTCTGACCGAGCTCAGAGGGTTGGCTCAGGCCTATGCCGCCATGCCGGGCGCCATTTTCATCGGAGTGCTGGAAGCGCCGCCCTCCATTCTCCTGGCAGCGGCCGCCGATTCCGGCGTCAATGCCGGCGCCGTTCTCAAGGGGTTACTCGATGCCCACGGGGGCCGAGGCGGCGGCTCGGCCACCCTGGCCCAGGGAAGCCTCCCCGGGCTAGAGCAGCTGGAAAGGGTAGTGTCGTTGCTGAGTGGAGGGAAAGCAGAGGATTCTGCCTAGGCCGCGAGCTCCCGGAGCTTGTCGCCGTGCTCCTCACGCAGCTGCCGGAGAGCCCGATCCCTCAGCTGGCGGATCCGCTCCCGGGTAACTCCCATCATCCGGCCGATCTCCTCCAGAGTCCGGCTGTTGCCATCATCCAGCCCGAAGTAGAGCCGGAGCACCTTGGCATCGCGGGCCGGGAGCGCCGCCAAGGCAACCTCCAGATCGTGCGTCCGGCTGCTCGCCAGGGTCGACGCGTCGGTTCCTTCTTGAGTAAGCGGAACGAAACGGTCCAGCCGTCCCCGGTCCTCGCCCTCCCGGATGGGCTGATCCAGGCGCAGAGCCTCGATGTGCAGTGCTCCCAGCGAACGCACCGCCTCCGGAGTCAGCCCGGTGGCGGAAACCAGCTCCTCGGTGGTCGGCACCCGACCAAGCTTCTCCGTGAGCAGCGTGGTAACCCGCCCCAGGCGCGTCAGATCCGCCGTACGGTTGAGCGGAAGCCGAACCGGACGGCCATGTCGCGCGATGGCTGCCTGGATTGCCTGCCGGATCCACCAGACCGCATAGGAAATGAACTTGACGCCCCGATCGGGATCGAACTTTCGGGCGGCGGTCATGAGGCCGACGTTGCCCTCACCGATCAGATCCATGAGAGGCACACCGCGGTTCTGGAACTTCTTCGCCACCGAGACAACGAACCGGACGTTGTGCCGGGCCAGACGCTCCTGGGCCTCGATGTCGCCGCGGAACGCGCGCCGCGCCAGAGCCGTCTCCTCCTCCACAGTCAGGAGGGGAATTCGGCTGATCTCCTTGAGATAGAAGTCCAGGCTCTCGCGACCTTCGTCCACCGCCCGAGCAAGGGCGGTCGGCCGCGAACGCCGCCGCGTCTTCTTGGTGCCTGCCACTGTAATGCTCCCGTCTGCTAAGGGCCTATGTGGGCCGAAAATGCCGATTTACCTGTCAGTTCTAACACCCGGTCCGGGCCGGCGGTTCCCAACCCGTCGGCGGGCCCGCGTCCCCTATTCTCGCCCGGGTACCTATACATACTGCGTGAGACGAGCGCCGGGTCGCAGCCCACACTTCATGAAAAAAAGAGCCGGAGCTAGTCGGAGCCCCGGCCCTGTCTTCCACCTCGGGGCTGGCGCTCGACCGAGCCGCCTCGCCCTAAGTCAAGCTATGTCACCAACTTATAGTGTACTGCCCACCGATGCTGTAGTAGACCTCGCTGGCTCGGAGATCCCCCGACCGATCCAGGGTAGGCCAGGCGCTCCGGTGC
>DASRIN010000377.1:0-2210 GCA_035649975.1 Gemmatimonadales bacterium | reverse complement strand
AGGCGGCATTGTTCACCAGGATGTCGAGCCGGCCGAATGCCTTGACGGTCTCGGCGACGGCGCTGCGGCAGAACTCGGGTGAGCTGACATCGCCCGGCAGCAGCAGGCAGCGCCGGCCTTCCTTCTCCACCGCCCGGCGGGTCTCCTCGGCGTCCGGCATTTCTTCCGGGAGGAACACGATGGCGACGTCGGCTCCCTCCCGCGCGAAGAGCACCGCCACCGCCCGCCCGATCCCCGAGTCGCCTCCGGTGATCAGACCGGCCTTGCCCTTCAGCTTGTCCGCGCCGCGATAGGCGGGAGCCTTGTAGCGGGGACGCGGGGTCATCTTCGACTCGATGCCGGGGCGCTTCTGATGCTGCTTCGGAAACGGCGGCATCGGCTGCCGGCTCCGGCGCACCGTCGACTTTTTGGTGGCCACGGCTTCCTCCCCCTGTTAGTTTTCCGGCCCGAAGGACAGGTGTCCGAGTGGCTGAAGGAGCCGGTCTCGAAAACCGGTATACCCTTACGGGTATCGTGGGTTCGAATCCCACCCTGTCCGTTTACAGCAGGCAGTAGGCAATGGGCAATGGGCAATAGGGGACCACCTACTGCCTACTGCCCACTCCCTACTGCCTGAGTTGTATATTGCATCATGCTTCTGCTCCAAGCCTTCGCACCCGGCGACTGCATTCTCACCGGCCTCTGCGGCGTCCGCGAGACCGCTGCCGGCGCGCCGTCCGGACTGCTGTTCCTTGCCCTTGGCGTGGTGCTGGCGGGCGGGATCGGCTTTGTCCGGACTCGCCGGAGGAGCTGACCCGTCGCTACAGCCGGTCCTTGAGTCCCGCCACCCCGTCCGTCTCCGCGCAGTGCACGCAGCAAAAGAACCGGCCATCCACTTCGTTCCCGTGCCCGATGATCCGGCAACCACAGTGGCCGCAGACCGGGGCCAGGAGATGGATGGCGCATTCGAAGCTGTCGAAGGTGTAGGACTTCCCTCCGAGTGTCACCTCGAAGCTCTTGTCGTAGTCGTTCCCGCACAGGCTGCAGATTCCCATTGATGCACCCTCTGGCAATGGAGTCTGTGGGGGGGACGTTGCGCTGGAGGAGCACTGCACAGCAGGGGTCAGAGCTCAGGGGTCAGGGCTCAGGGTAAACTTTTCACTGACCCCTGACCCCTGACCCCTGACCACTAGGGCTTCGCCAGATTCTTCCTCAGCGCCGCGAGATCGAGCATCGGCACTCCGCCTTCGGTGGGCACCAGCACGACCAGATTATTCGAGGTCCGCATGTCGTGCAGCACCTCGAGGTACTGCTTCATCAGCGCCTCGGGGGTCAGCGTCTGATTCAGAAACCGCTGCTGGTCCGACTGGAGCCGAGCCACCTCGACCTTGTGTTTCTCGGTTTCGATCTGCTGGTCCGCGGCGATCTTGTTGTTGATGGCGGCCACGACCTGTGCCGGCGGCTCCAGGTTCCGGAGATAGAACGCCGTGATCTTGGCGATCCGGAACGGGTCGCCCCCTGCCCGGGGCCGAGTCAGCAGCGCGCTGTCGACCTGAAACTCCATGGCGCTCGCGATCGCGTTGCGCTTGGAGATGTCGTTGATGGAGAATTGCACCATCCCGTCCCGCACGCCCTTCCGGATTGCATTGACCACCACGTTCTTGATCTGCTCCTCGGTGCCGAGCTCGACGAAGATCTTGGGCGATTGGGCGGGATCGATCTGCCAGCGCACCGCCACATCCACCTTCATGCTCATCTGCTCGTTGGAGAGCGCGTCCATGGTCTCGGCGCCCTGGCGCTCGGTCGGCCACTGCTCCTCGCGGGTGGAGTACTTCTCCACCGACGACCACGGCGGCACGAATCGGACGCCGCTGTAGAGCGGCAGCGGGTCCACCTTGCCGAAGGCATGCCGCACCCCCACCTGGCCGGCGTCGATCACCACCACGCTGGAGCTGGTCAGGATCAAGAGACCCAGCACCAGCAGACCCAGGCTCACCAGGTTGACCAGCGCTCCGCTGGCGCGGCCTCCCGCGGTCCTGAGACTGGACCCCGCGGTGCGCACGACGAACGCGACCAGCAGAATCACCGCACCGAGGATGATCGTACCCACAGGCTGCTCCGGCTGAAGATGTGTGAGGGAAACATACCATGCCTGCGCGCAACCGGTTGCCGATGCGGAGGATTGGTTACCTCATTGACAGCGCGCCGGGCATGATGGTACTAGATTAGCG
>DASRIN010000376.1:0-6776 GCA_035649975.1 Gemmatimonadales bacterium | reverse complement strand
GCTGTGCTGGACAGCAGATACCTGCACCTGAACCCGGGGTACCTCACGGATCTCCTCCGCTTGCGGCCGGACGCGATCATCACAACCGAAATGGGATTCCGCAGCCTGGTGGCTCTAGCCTATGGCCAGATGTTCCGGCGCCCGGTCTGGGTATGGTGGGGCGGCACCTGCCACACCGAGCGCGGGATCGGGAAAATCAAACGTGCTTTCCGGCGTCGGTTTGTGCCACGGGTGCGACGCTGGCTCAGCTACGGGGCAACCTCGACCGAGTATCTTGCGTCCTTGGGGGCAGACCCAGAGCGAGTGGTGGAGCTTCAGAACTGCGTACCCGAAATCCAGTACACCGAAGCGGTAACGCCAGCTTTGCAGCTGAGTCCCCGACCGGTAGTTCTCTGCGCGGGTCGCCTGGTGCCGGGGAAAGGAGTAGACCTCCTACTCCACGCGGCACACCGAGCTCAGGCTGAAGGCCGAATGTTTTCGCTCTTAATAGTCGGTGATGGCCCCGAGCGCCAGTCTCTCGAGCAGGCAGCAGTAGATCTGGCGCTGGCCAACGTGCACTTCCGCGGCGCTTGCCCGGCTGAAGACATGGCGGCTGTGTATCGCAGCGCGGATGTGCTGGTGTTCCCCACGCTCGATGATGTCTGGGGTCTCGTCGTTAACGAAGCCCTCTGGTCTGGCCTTCCTGCACTGGTGTCGGTATACGCCGGATGTGCCAGGGAAATCGTGCCCAGGGAGAACACCTTCGATCCCCTCGATCCAACTGATTTTGCCAGCAAACTTCTACGTGCTATCGACCGGGAACTGTCACCTCCCGACCTAAGCCGCCTGAGGCGACTTTCTGAGGTGAGCGACCGAATAGTCAAGGAGTTGCGTGCGAGCTTGTAGCGTCCAGTCTGTTTAGCCCAACGAAAAAGGACAGTATGGCGGATTTCTACACTGATACGGTACGTAATCTTCTGGCAAGGGGCGTGTTGACCCATGACATGCGAGTCTTGGTACTCTGCGGCGGCTCGCTCGACCGCAGGGTTCTAGAGGGCTGTGGTTTCAAGAACGTGGTTATTTCGAACCTGGATAGTCGCCTTCATGAACATGAATTCACCCCGTTTCACTGGAGTTTCCAAGATGCTGAGCACCTAACCTTTGCGGACAATGAGTTTGATTTTTGCATCGTACACAGCGGGCTCCATCATTGCCACTCGCCACACCGCGCTCTATTGGAGATGTACCGCGTTGCCCGATTGGGCCTTTTAGTGTTTGAGCCAAGGGACGGCGCGTTGGTCAGACTTGGCGTGAGGCTGAACTTGGGTCAGGAGTACGAGGTCGCGGCGGTTTGTCGCAACGATATGAAGTTCGGTGGGGTGAGAAACAGCGAGTTGCCCAACTATGTATACCGCTGGACGTCCAACGAAGTCCGAAAAACGATCAGGAGCTTCGCTCCCTCTGGTGAACATAAGTTCATTTTCTTTTACGCCTTGAGAGTACCGTGGTCGCGCTTGAAGCTTCTCAGAAACAAGGCCTACATGGCAGGCGTCGTCGCTGTGCTTCCAGCTTTGAAGGCTCTCTCCCTTATTGCTCCAGGTTTCTGCAACAACTTCGGCTTTGCAGTGCTCAAGCCAAGGATCCCCGAGGAACTTTTTCCGTGGCTCACGGTCGAGAATGGCCGGATAAGACTGAACCGGGAATGGGTCAGTGCCCGCTATAGGAAAAAAGTGGAGCCGACGGCCGAGTAGTCTCGCCCCCTTGTATCCACCCGCGTTACTGATGCCCGAATTAAGAGCCCTCGCGGTGTCGGGACCGCCGCCGAACCAGCATTTCATACCCGCTCACCCGACCGTAAAGTATACGGGCACCAGGCAGCCCCTCGAATTCAGCCTTGAGCCTCAGCCAGTTCGGGACGTGATGCAGACGGGTAAGCACCAGCGCATCGGGAGGAGTCCCTCGGGGTAGCGTGCTGTCCGGGGGAACGCCCCGGAAGTGCAGCTTCGCTCCCGACCTGGCGTCGTAATACTCGAGTGGTAGATCCAGGTAGCTGGGCGCTACAGCCACGGTCGCGCCCGGACCCAGGTTGTCCCGGAGCCAGGCGACTGCCGCGCGGGAATCCTCCTTCCAATAGTCGGGTACCCAGAACCACTGGCCGTCTGCCCACAGAGCCAGGCCCGTCAGCGCTGTGAGCCAGAGACCTCGGGCCCTTGGCTGGAGCGCACTGAGCGCCACGCTGATCAGGCCCAGGAAGCCTACCAGAGCGGGGAGAGTGTAGCGGACGTTGTAGGCCTTTCCGCTTAGGGCCGCGAGGAGAAAGATGAACCCCAAGGGGACTGCGAGGAGGGCGGTAAACCATCGCGCTGGGGGGCGACGGCACTTAAGTGCCGCGATGGCCAGTAGCCCCAGCAATATGATTCCGGCAAGTATGCTCTCCAGTGGGTGACCCTGCAGTGCAGCCCACCCGCCGAGGTTTTGGATATCCCTGGGAGCCGGCCCAAACGAGTAACCGGTTATGTAGGTGAGCAGGGTATACCCAATCTCCAGACCTGTTATTGGCCGGGGTGGGGAGTGAAAGGTTCCCTGGGTTTCTTTCAGGGCGCGGGCAATGGCGAAGAAAAAGGGAGCACAGGTCAGGCCAATCGCGAGTGAGGATCCTAGGAGTGGCCGCAATAGGCGGTTCCTGTTGGCGGACCAGAGACCCCAGGTCCACGCAACGGCGACGAATACGATTCCAGTCGTATGGGTCACGATCGCAAGCGTAGCACAAACCCAGAAGGCAATCCAACTCCACAATGACGTGGACTCCACAGCTCGCGCGAATGCGAGTAAGGCGCCGCAGCCGAATAACAGGAGGAGGGCATAGGGGCGCGCCTCCTGCGAATACCAGAGGTGTAGAGGGTTAATGGCCAGGAGGCCGGCCGCCAGGTGAGCCGTGGTCCGATCCCGTGTGATCACTGCGGTCAGCAGCCAGACCACCGGGATGGTGGCGATCCCAGCGATTACCGAGAGCAGCCGAAGGCTCACCTCCGACTCGCCCAGAAATCGCATGGCGCCATGGACCAGGACGAAATACAACGGCGGGATGAAATTGGCACTGCTGCTCAGGCGGAGGATGTCGGGGAGCGAATGGTTGGCGAGATCCAGGGTGGCAAATTCGTCAATCCACAGTGAATTGGCGCCTAGGCGGTAGAATCGAAGCGCCGCGCCGACCAGGATGGCCAAAGCCAAGGGCCACAGGGCGGGGGGAAAACCATAATTCCGAGTCGTCCCTCGGAGCGTTGCTCCGCCATTCCCCAGCGAGAGCGGATTAGGCCCGGGCGCTGTCGGCAGACGCTACCGCCAAACCCGAAGAAACGAACAGGAAAGCACCGAGGATTCCAACCAAGATGTTGCAGGCAAAGTACAGAAGGCTGAACGCCAGAATATCAGCTGGCGCAATGGAGGAGTCTCCAAGCAGCACCAGCCAGACCCCTTCCCGCACGCCCAACCCGGCGAAGGTAAGCGGCAGCAGAGCGCTGAGGCTGACCACCGGTACCGCCCAGAGGAAAGTAGTGGCCGGAATTCCGAAGTTCACGCCCGCAGCCAGCGTGAGCCAGAGCAATATGACCAGCCCCTGCGACACCCCGGCCAGCGCCGCCACACTCACCAGGCGGCCGGGAGCTCGAAGCAGGCGCTTCAATGCCGCCATCCCTTCGTTCCAGAACGTCCGGACGCGGTCGATCCGGCTGAGTCCCAGGAGCGCGAAGCCGATGAACCCAAGAGCCAGGATAGTGCCTGTCGCGCCGGGAATATGCCAACCCATGCCACTGCGGCTGAGGATAGCCAGCGAGTGGGGCGCGATCGCTAGACCGAGGAGGGCGTATGTGATGGTGGCGAGAACGCCAAAGCCTCGGTCGATCAGCACGGTGGCGATCGCTCCACCGGGCCGCTCCGAGGAGCGAGCAGCAGCCACGGCCCGTACCGCGTCCCCACCTACCGAGGTGGGTAGGAAGAGGCCGAAAAACGCTCCGATGATGTAGAGCCGCAGTAGGTACCTCCAGGGGAGGAGCTCCTCGGCCAGAATTATCTTCCACCGATACGCCGCTACAGCCTGACTCGAAACCCAGAGGGCGGTGGCCAGGGCAATGGCAGCCAGCAGGTGAGGGCTCGGTCGCACAGTAGCCCCACTCAGGTCCACCCGGCTGACGATCAGGCCCAGCGTCGTCAAACCCAGGAGTAGTCGAAGGCAGAACAGCGCCGCGCGACGTCGCTGCCCGTCTTGACTGAGGATGGAGCTGAACCGTAGCTTCCGGACCGGCAGCCGGGTGTCGGACGCCGCTCTGGAGCTATCATCTCCCCCGACCAGGCTCGCATGCCTAGTTTGATCAGGCGTTGGGTTCACCGATTTGTTCCATCTCACTTTCACGATCCTATTGGCCTGACCCGCCGGCTGCTCCGCAGCGGTGACCCTGCGGCTGTGTTCGCAATCGAGAGTGCGCTACTTGGACTGGCCGCTGCTCCCCTAGACATACTGCTGCAAATCCCGGAGCAGGCGCTCTACCGGAAGGCCACTGCGCCCAGGCTTCCGTTGCTGTTCGTCTGCGGGGCCGCCCGTACCGGAACCACTCTCGTCGAGCAGGTGCTGATCCGATTCCTCCCCGTCGCCTTCATGAACAACCTGACGGCGGTGTTTCCTCGTGCACCGCTCACGGCTAACCGCATCTTCCGACCGGGGCATACGGGCGGCCAGACAGTGTACCACAGCTACTATGGAAAAACCGTAGGATTTTCAGCCCCGAATGACGGCTTACATGTCTGGGACCGTTGGCTGGGTAAGGATCGCACCCGAATCTGCACGTCGCTCACGCTCAAGGAGCAGGATGACATGCGACGCTTCTTCGGGGCCATGGAGCAGCTCTTCGGCAAGCCGATTCTGGCAAAGAATAACAGCCTCAGCGCATGCGCGAGTTTGGTGGCTGAGATCTTTGATCAAGCCTTCTTCATCTGCATGACCCGGGATCCGATCTACCTGGCCCAGTCGCAGCTCCAGGCCCGACTGGACATTCATGGCCGCGAGGACATCCCGTACGGCTTGCCGCGGCCGGATGAGAGTGGTCCCGGGGGACGTGACGTCATCGAACACATTTGCCGGCAAATACTGTTTCACGAACGGATGATCCGGGAACAGCAGAGACTCATCGGTCCGCAGCGCTTCTGGGTAATTGAGTATGAGGCATTCTGCCACAATCCCTCGGATCTGGTTCGCAAGGTTGCTGAGGAGGCGCTGCGTCAGCCATGCCCGGCTGAAGCCATGCGGCTACCTCCCTTCGAGGCCTCAACCCGAGTACGCATCGAGCCGGAGCGGTTTCGGCAAATTGCGGACACGATGGCCCGGCTTGCCCGACAGCAGTGAGTTCACCCACCAGTGCCGAGTTTGCGCCGGTTAGTCGTCGCTCCTTGCAATGCTCGGAATCCTCCCGCCTGCTGCCCGGCGTTCTACGAACTCTGAGTGTCGGCCATCCGAGCCGTTCACCTTGTGAGGTGCCTGCCGACGCTCCACCAGGTCCCAGGCCAGCTCTGGCTGCCGCGGCGCTCTCGCGTGCACGGAACAGACACGACGGACGCCTTCGAGGATCCCGACCATGGGCTCGATCCCAAGCAGGGTACGCTGGCGATCCAGGGTTGGCCGCTTGATCAGCGTCATCTTGGGGGGGAGGTCCGTCGTGACCACAAGCTCGGGAGAAGCGTTGAGCTCCGACCGGATCAGCTCGGCCAAGCCGGCCATCGGAGTGACTTCGGGATGGCCGATGTTGATCACCGAGTACTCCTCCAGCCGGATCGCCCCTTCGATCGCACGCACGGCGTCTGAAATGTGCATCCAACTGCGGGCACTCCCCCGGTGGACCTGAATCGGGCGGCCACGCGCGAGGTTGGACACAAAGCGGATCATTGCCGACCTGTGCTCTCCCACCGTCTCGTGCTCGTCGTAGACCATGCAGGGCCGAAGCGTCACCCCCCGGAGGCCGGAGGTCCGAACCTCGTATTCTACGAGCTGCTCGCCCAGCCACTTAGTCAGCGCATAGCGGTTGTTGGGCTGAGGGATCGACCGGGCTTCATCCATTGGGTCGCAGTGAGGTCCGTACACCTCGGAGCTGGAGAAGAACACGCACTTGGCGTTTGCACGCTTGCACAGCTGGAGGACATTGTTGACCCCTGCCACGTTGGTCGAGACCGACAACGAAGCGGCCTGCTCACAGACCATGCGTCCCACGGTAGCGGCAAGGAGGAACACCACCTGGGGACCCCAGTCAAAAGCCGGGATGAGGTCGATAGGGTTGGTGATGTCTCCGGTCAGATAGCCTTCACGCCATCCGGGACGAAGGTCAAAGCCGAGCACGTCGTAGCCGAGCGCTCGGAGGTGCGCGGTCAGCGGCGCGCCAATATTGCCTTCCGATCCGATGATCAGAATCCTGGTCGAATTAAGCTGGGGCTGCGTAAACAACTCCGGGTCAAGTGGGTGGTGATAAAGTCGTGTTTAGTGGCTGCCTGGGGTCAGCCGGAGGGCACTAGTCGTGGTGCTCCAGGCTCGAGCACCATCAGGCGGTTGTGCGCCAGCGCAGTCGCCGCGTGCGTACCCATGGGCACGAGCGTGAACTGCTCCGCCAGCATGCCGATCACCTCCCGGACCAATCCTCGCTTATGCTCCGCTGGCAGGTCCATGCCCGGGAAGAACGCGAGCTCGGGGGCGTGCTCAGGGCCCAAGATGTCCAGCGGATGCAACAGAAAACTTGGATTGAGCGACATCCCCCGGCACA
>DASRIN010000375.1:0-4461 GCA_035649975.1 Gemmatimonadales bacterium | reverse complement strand
ACCAGCACGACCTCGACTGCGGCGGGCCGGTCGCCGGAGGAGAGGAAGAGCCCGGAATACTGACGAAGTGCTTTGATCAAGGCATCGAACGCAGCAGGAGAGCCCTCTTTGAGCTCGATATTGAGCAGAAAGGGCTCCCTGCCCGCCACTATCCGGCCGCATTGGCTGAGCCTTGCCCTGAGCGGCTCAAGGTACAGCGTTGTGAGCGAGTGACCCCGTCGTATGGCTTGGCGGTCGTGCGCCGCAACCAAATTGCCATCAGCCAGGAAAAGATCGACCTCCACACCACGAAATCCCAAACTCAGGGCATCCCAGAGCGGTCGCGCGTTGGCATAATCGTTGTGGGCGTAGGCAGGGAGCGGTTCGGAATCGGGGCAGGGTACCTGGGCAACAATTGTCCCTTGGGGCGACAGCAGCAGCCCAACAACCGCAGGCCAGAGGGGGGTCATCGATCCAAGGCTTTGCGGTATGCGTGCTGGGTCTTGGTCCTGATGTACCCCAGGTGCTCGTAGAATCCGTGGGATTCGATCCGGGCGATGTTGCTGCGGACCGCGACCTGCTGGAGACCGCGCTGGCTCGCCCAGGCTTCCACTGCTGCGACCAGCGCCCGACCTGTGCCCTGGCGGCGATGCATCTCGTCCACCACCAAGCCCAGAATCTCGCAGCGGGTACCGGACTCGAGCAGCTCCTGCTCTGATCCATGCAGCCAGCCCACCACCCTCCCGGCTGGCTGCTCGGCCACAATGATGATCTCGCTCGCCTCGTTCAGCAGCCGTTCAAGGCGTAGCCTCATGGCCTTGCTGGACACGGGATATCCCAATGTTCCGCTGAGCTCCGCCAGACGGTCTGCATCATCAGGCGTCGCAGTGCGAATGATTCCGACTCGAGCAGCGATCGGCAATGCCTACTCCACGCCGGCCAGGTTATACATGGCCCGCCACGCCCGGAACACCTCGCGGTAATCCTCACCGACGTAGTCTACGGTTCTTCCGCTTGACCGGGTGGAACCCGGGACCAGCTCCGCCATGTCTGCCATCTGACTCACGACGAAATCGACCTCCAGCCGAATGGGGGCGCTGAAGGTGAACAGCGGGTGAGGACGCTGGAGCGCCACCTTGGCGCCGGCTCGGATGCGCTGGCATGCGACCGAGGGAGCCAGACTTCGGGCGGCGAACCGTCCCACCGCGTTCTTAACGATGACGGTCTCGACCGTGGCCCCGAGCAGCGCGCTAGCCTCTGCGGCAAGGGCCTGATCTCCGCTGACCAGAGCGACCGGCACTCCCCACGAACCAGCTAGGGCGGCGTTGAGCGCCAGCTCGCCCACTGGCTTCCCGTTGATCCGGGCCTGATAAACCCGGCTGGTGTAGGTGTGATCGATGATGGCGTCGCGGGTGCCAGCCTGGGCATGATACCCGATGAACATCGCGGCATCGAATCCCTCTTCGATGCCTTGCACCATGGAGAGCCGCTTGGGTCCACCGCTCATCAACTCGGCAGCCGGATTGAGCTCATCGGCGAGCAGATTGCGCATCAACCAGTGGCTGTCATTGACGACTACCCGGGTTGCTCCCGCTTCCAGGGCGCCGGCAATGGCTGCGTTTGCCTCGGCCGTCATCAGGCGGCACGATCTGTTATACTCTGCCGCATGGCGAGGCTCGATCGGGTCGGTTTGATCTTCGTGAACGACCCCTGCGATCCCTTCCATATCAACCGAGACGTAAACCCGCATGACCTCTCCCGTGGCCGGTCCGGGGCGAAGAATACCGAGGACACACTATGGATGCACGCAGATGGGGCCTAGCAATGGCGGTGGTCGCTCTTGCCTGCGCACCCCGAGATGATCGCGCCGAGCCGGAGCTGATCCGCGACGGGCGCACTTACACGGCGTGGCTGTACGGCAGCCAGTATGACAAGCTCTGGAATCGGTTCTCCCCGGAGATGCGGCAGACCTTCGGCTCCGTGGCGGACCTGGCGAACTTTGCCGGTCGTGCGATCAAGAATCTGGGGAATGAACGGGGCCAGGTCGATGAGCAAGTCAACGATGCGGCTCCTTATAAGGTCTACAGCCGCAGCGCCTCGTTCGATCGGTCCCGCCACCGGATGCTGATTGAATGGAGCCTGGCCAAGGACGGGGCGGTGACGGGGCTGGTTGTTCGGCCGGTGGTCTCGGATTCGGCGCGGCCGTAACCGGGTCAGTATACCCGTCCGCCGAGCGGGACTTCTCGGTCCACGCCCAGCAACACGACCTCGTCATTGGCACTGGGAACTCCCAGCACGAGCACCTCGGATACGAAGCCCGCGATGTTCCGGGAGCCCAAGTTGATCGCGGCAATCACCAGCCGACCGATCAAGTCTTCCGCGCTATAGAGCTCGCGCAGCTGCGCGTTCGAGGTCTTTTCCCCCAGCGGACCAAAGTCGATCCAGAGTTTGTACGATGGCTTGCGGGCCCGGTGGTTGGGCTCCGCTCGCAGGATTCGTCCCACCCGAAGATCGAGCGTTCTGAATGCCTCGACGGCTGGACTCTCGGGCTCGCTAATGGAGGAGCTCACCACGCAGCACCGTCACTGCCTGTCCTCCCAACCGAACGCGGTCACCCTCCACCCGCACCTTGACCCTACCGCCCCGCTCTGAAGCCTGATACCCGATCAGCTCGTTCTTTCGCAACCGGGCTGCCCAGAACGGGGCCAGTCCGCAGTGGGCCGATCCCGTCACCGGATCCTCCGGCACCCCAGCGGCTGGAGCGAAAAAGCGGGAAACGAAATCGTAGCCCTTCGTGCCCGAGGCTGCAGTGACGATAACTCCTCGGCACGAGAGGCGGGACAGGGCCACCAGATCGGGGGCCAGCTCGCGGACTGCCGAGTCGGAGTCCAGCTCGACCAGATAGTCGAACGCGGTACGGCCGAGGTACCGGATCGGCTTCCCTATGGCACGCTCCAGCTCGGGAAATCCGCCCACTACCTGTGGAGGAGTGGCCGGAAAGTCGAGCCAGATCAGATCCGGTGCTCGGGTTGCCGTCAGCACTCCGCTGCGAGTATGGAATCGTGCCTGATCCTGCGGACCGAGGTGGCGATCCTCCCACAGCACATGGGCGCTGGCCAGGGTGGCGTGCCCGCAGAGGTCGACTTCGGTCGAAGGGGTGAACCATCGAAGGTCATAGCCGTCACTTCCTGGCACCAGGAAGGCAGTTTCGGCCAGGTTCATTTCGCGGGCTACGTCCTGCATCCATGCTGGGTCGGCGGGCGAGGTAAGGAGGCACACGGCGGCGGGATTGCCGGCGAAAGGCCGGTCGGTGAAGGCATCCACCTGAACAATCGGTTGTCTGCTCACGGCATCACGGCCTCGGCTTCGATCTCGATCAACATTTCGGGGGAAATCAGCCGGCTGACTTCGACCATCGTGGCAGCGGGCCGTACCTGGCGAAAAAACTCCCCATGGGCGCGCGCCACTTCCTCCCAGTGATCAATATTGGTGACGTACATCCGGGTCCGAACCACATCGGAGAGCGAGGAGCCGGCGGCCTTGAGCGCACTGTCGATGTTTCGGAGTGCTTGGACCGTCTGGGCGTAGGGGTCGCCTGGTCCTACGATCCCGCCATCAGGGCCGGTCGCAGTAGTCCCCGATACATGAACCCACTTGCCGGTTCGAACAGCGCGGGAGTACCCGACGATCGATTCCCACGGAGTGCCACTGGAGATGAGCTGCCGCTGATCGGTCACGGCGCGAGGTGCCGGCTAGTGAGGAAGGACGGAGGAGCTGTTCTCGAGGTCGCGGAGCTCCGCCAGGACCGAAGCGGCAATGTGTTCGGATGCGGGCGGAACTTCGTAATACTGATCTTGCAGACGCTGTTCGATCTGACGCAACCGGTCGGGTGCGACGGTGGGGCTACTGCGGTATTCATCGGGATGCGGCACGCTCGACCTCTCCGAACTCGGGCGCGCAACGCCGACACGACTGGCGGCAGACCCGTCTGGGATGGTGATTACCGGAAAGTTTTCGGTTTTGGACGAACGAATCTTTACACACCCATGCCGGTGTACTGCTGATTGTAACCATCCGCAGCTCCAGGGACCAGCCCCACCATTCCCGTCACACTTCCTCTCATTGCTGCAACTCAAGAAATCATTTGACGATCCGATCCTTGTGGCAGTTCCCGGGCACCATCCACCCCGGTCACCCACCCTTTCGGCGATCAGGGCTCGACGAGGACATGCATGCTGACGGTCAAGGTTCCCGATCGCATCCTGATAGTGGACGACGATCAAGCCGTCCGGGAGGCTATCGAAACCCATCTTAACCACCGCGGCTTCGAGATCCTCACCGCTGGAACCGGGCAGGAGGCCCTCGGAATGCTGGGCCGGCAGAAGATCTCCTGCATGCTGGCGGACGCGAAATTGTTCGGAACTCCCGCGGGGGAGCTGCTCGCTCGGGCTCTGGAACGCGATCCCAACCTGGCTATCCTCG
>DASRIN010000374.1:0-5844 GCA_035649975.1 Gemmatimonadales bacterium | reverse complement strand
CTTCGTGGATCTTGTCGTCGGACCGCCGGTGGAACTGGGCGCCCTGTCCGGTCGGGGAGCCGCCGGACTTGCGCCGCTCCGTGCCCCTTTGTCCTTCACCCCAAGTCATGACCCGGATCCCTCGCTTGGATGATCGGAACGTCTCGAGCGGCGGCCTTTCGTGCGAGTCTCACACGCACCCCGCTCGATGCGAGCCCCGGCGCCGCGAAACTAGACCTCACGGCCAAGCAGCAGATGTGACTAGGGTCACCCGCTGTCCCTGGGGCTTGTAGCCACGGCTACTATTTTCAAACTTTCCCCGGGCGAATCAAGACCGTCGCCCCCAACCGTTACTCGGGAGCTCCACCACGATGAAGGCTACAGATATTCGCCGCGGGCACGTCATCTACTTCGAGGGCCAGCCGTGCCGGGTGATGGAGTTTACCCATCGCACCCCGGGAAATTTGCGGGCCTTCGTCCAGGCACGGATGCGGAACCTCAGCACCGGCTCCACCTTCGAGCATCGGTTCAGCGCAACCGAGTTCATCGAGGAGGCCCGGCTCGACACCAAGCAGTTGCAGGTGCTCTACCGCGATGGGAGCGGGGTTCATGTCATGGATGCGGAGACCTACGACCAGTATACCCTGGACGCCGAGACCGCGGGCGAGCAGGGGCAATGGCTCGAGCCCGGGATGACCTTCCAGGCCGAGTGGCTCAATGGCCGCCCCATAGCCATCGAGCTGCCCGCGGTAGCTGAGCTCGATGTGGTCGAGACCGCTCCGGTCATGAAAACCGCTACCAAGACAGCAAGCACCAAGCCTGCGCGGTTGAGCAATGGAGTCACCATCCAGGTGCCGGAATTCATCAGCGAAGGGGAACGGGTCAGGGTCAACCCTCGGGACGGTGTCTACCTCGAGCGAGCCAAGTAGACCGCTTCGGAACCTCAGCTTTTTTCGGCTGGCGGTCAGCGGCGAAGCCGGACTTCTGCTGCTGGCCTGGGCCCTGGGGCGCTGGCTGGGAATCTCGCCGCTGTCGAGTCTCGGCCCATTAGTCCGGGGCCTCCTGTTGGGAACTGCAGGCGCCCTGCCGCTGGGGCTGGCACTCCGGTGGATGCTGACCACCGCCAACCCTGCACTCCGCCGGCTCACGATTCTGGTGGAACAGGAGCTTGGCCCATTCCTCGCCTCCCTGTCAGCATTGGAGCTGGGCATTCTGGCCGCTATCGCAGGCTCTAGCGAGGAGGCGTTGTTTCGGGGAGTCCTGCTCCCGGCCCTGAGCCGGGATCTCTCATCCGTAGGCGGGTTGCTCGCCAGCAGTGTTCTTTTCGGCCTGGTTCACTTTGCCAGCCGGACCTATGCCCTCGTTGCCGGCATTATGGGATGTTACCTCGGCATTCTGTTCCTGCTCACTGGCAGCCTGGTGGTGCCGATCGTGAGCCATGCGCTCTATGATTTCGGCGCCCTGCTGGTGTTGGCCCGGCGGGCCCAACAGCGGCAGAGCTAGATTCCGGCATGGATGCCATCAGCGCAATCAGCTCGCGTACCTCAGTCCGGCGCTTTCAGCCTGAGCCGGTCCCGCGACCGGTTATTCAGCAGCTCCTGGAGTGTGCGGTGCGAGCGCCCAACCACAAGCTGACCGAGCCCTGGCGATTCATCGTTTTGACTGGCCGGGCTCGCGACCGTTTGGCGGAGATCCGGGCCCACCACCGGCTTAAGCGATTCACCGACCCTGCGGGAGCCGAGGCCGCAGCGGCAGCGGACAAGGTGCGCCGCGAGGCTCGAGAGACTCCGGCGTTCGTCGTCGTCCTCACCGCCGTAAGCCCTGATGAGATCACCCGGGAAGAGGACTATGCGGCCACAATGATGGCCACCGGCAATCTGATGACAGCGGCGCAGGCACTCGGACTGGGCACCTACCTGAGAACCGGTGGGGTCATGCGTGATCCCGCCCTGTTGCAGCTGGCCCAGGTGCCTGACGGGTTCCGGATTGTTGCGGTGATTTCCCTAGGCTATCCCGCCGAGGCCGAGCCGCCTCGACGGCGCAAACCGCCTACCGAGGTGACGCGGTGGCTCGACTGAGCAGCCGGTGCAGGGCGACAGCGTCTCGAATGGCAAATCCTTCCCAATCGTTGTTGAAGTACACGTAGACCTCCTTGCCGGCCGCGGTCAGCGAACGGATCTGCGCACCCCAGGCCCGTAGCTCCGCTGGGGTGAACCCTCCTCCCGGCTCCTGTCCCCGGTGCATCCGGATGTAAGTAAACGGAGCCGTAGTGATGCGGTCCGGCTCGAGTCCCCCGCCAACTGGAATGCAGAGCGCGACTTGGTGCTCGGAGAGCAGCTGGTAGACCGCGCGGCTGTGCCAGCTGGCGTGGCGGAACTCGAGCACCCAGCGCTGGGCGGAGCTCAGCAGGCGAAGAAATGCGGCAAGTCTGGGGAGGTCCAGCTGCTGGGTGGGTGGCAGTTGAAAGAGCACGGGGCCGAGCTTGGGCCCGAGGTGGCGCGCCCGCTCCATGAACAAATCTAGCTCCTGATCGACATTGACCAGGCGTCTGATGTGGGTGATAAAACGGCTGGCCTTGACCGCGAACTGAAAGCTCTCAGGGGTGGCATCCCGCCAGCGGCCGAACATCTCGTCCGTCGGCAGGCGGTAAAACGGATTGTTCAACTCTACCGTGGGGAACCGGGCTGCATAGAAGGGCAGCTCGTCTCGGCTCTTGAGCCCGGCCGGGTAGAACACGCCTTTGCGCCAATGGCGGTAAACGTAGCCGGAGGTGCCGATCCACACTTTCTCGTCCCCGAACATGTGCCAATATACCGTTGCAGCCATTCCAGTTCGGGAGTAAGATTGCGAGCCCCCTCCCTTGGGCACGGAACTGAGCCGGAGTGAGACACGTCACTGCACCGGAAGCCGATGGGATGGCAGCCTAGAGGGCTTGATGCCACGGGCCGGCCTGGCCCCGCCCGAGTTAAGCCATGGCCAGGACGACTTTTACATCTCTTGCGGAGGATCAGATGAAGACGGTACTCACAGCACTTGCGCTGGTAGCCGGGTTGGCAGCGTGCAGCGACCGCGGCACCGACTCAGCCCGAGTGGGCGAGAACGCCGACACTAACGTTATGACCCGCACCACGCAGGACACCGCGATCGTGACCAGCGACACGACGGTGGACACCGACACGACCATCAAGGAAGGCGAAGTCAAGCGGGATACCGCCAAGCACTAGCAGCCTTTCGGGCGGCCATTTATTACGTCTCCGCCCGCCGGCGCCGGCCAGACCGGCGCCGGGCAGGCGCTCCCGCAGGCCCATCTGAAAGGGCTGACTCATCTCCACCGTATCGCTGCCACGCCGGACATCCCGCTCGGAACAGCTGTTGCTGTTCGGGCGCAACTTTCTGAAGCATCCCAAGATGCTGGGCAGCCTGATTCCCAGCTCTCGCTTCCTGGTGAATCACGTGCTCCGCGAAGTGGACTGGGCCCGGGCCCGCGTCTTCATCGAGTATGGCCCCGGGGTCGGGACTTTTACCACCGAGATTCTCCGCCTCATGCGCCCCGACGCGGTGCTGATAGCGCTGGAGACCAACGCCGACTTCGTGCGCTTCCTGCGAGGGAAGCTGCGGGACGACCGACTGCATGTGATCCATGGATCCGCGGCCGACGCCGATGCGGCACTGGCCCAGCTGGACTTGAGTCGGGCCGACTACGTGATCTCCGGGATCCCGTACACCACCATGCCTTCTGAGCTGCGCGATGTGATTCTGCGGAAAACCCACTCGCTGCTGGATCCGAATGGGGCCTTCCTGGTGTATCAGTTCACTCGGACCGTGCTGCCTTATCTGCAGCAGGTTTTCGAATCGGTACACCAGGAGTTCGAGCCCTTGAACGTGATGCCGGCACGCCTGTTCTATTGCCGGCATCACTCCAATGGAGCCGGGAGGCACTCAAGCCGGAGCCGGTCTAACGGTTCCGGCCGACCGCAGTCTCCTCCGCTCGGGGTGCTTGATCCGCCTGGGAGTGCCAGATCTCCTCGATCGTCCGGCTGATCTGGGGCAGGACGTCATCCCTCACCGGCAAGCCATCCTCCCGCAAGAATCGCAGTACTGCACCCGGCACAACGTTATGCAACAGGACCACGGTTTTCGCGTAATCGGCAAAGTGCTGCCGAGCCAGGTCCGTGACTTCCTGCTCCTCGAGTGCTAGAGCGGTCGTGTACAGCATGAGGTACCCGATCGCCGCGAGGCTGAACGCGGTGTAGTCATCCCGCAGGTTCTTGGGTAATCCCTCGTTCCGCACCAGATCCACGGCTGCCGCCCCGAGCCCAAACAGAGCCGAGCCGGCACGCTTGATGGCGTCGCTCGGGCCTTGCGCCTTGCGTCGGTCGCTCAGCTGCTTGAGATCAGAGACGTGCTGCTCGTTCTTTCGAAGGACCTGGCGGAGATCTCGAGTCACCTCCGGATAGTCCTCCAGATCTTCGAGCTGCCCTCGGACCGCTTTCTGGATGTGCTCCTCCAGTGAGAGCATATCGGTAATGTAGCTATTGATCGCTTCATCCCTGTCGCGTGCCACGTTAACCTCCAATGGAAGAGAGCAGGCGGCCAAAACTGGCCGGTTTTCCGTTAATCGGGCAGCAACGATGGGCTGGGCCGGACTTCGCGGCTGTGCCGACCGTCACGAAATGGAGGCCAACCTTTGCCCGATGATCGCTACTTCGGATCGCACACGGTGTTCAATGGCGGCATCAGCATGGCAGCCCTCCGCGCTGGGAACGCGGGGCTCCGAGCCCTGCAGATCTTTACGGCGCCGCCGCAGTATTACGGGGACCGGGCCACCATGAAGCCAGATCGGGTCGAGCGATTTCATCAGGCGCTGGACCGGGCCGGCATTCTCCCCAGGCATGTCATCGTCCACGCGGCCTATGTGCTCAACACGGCCACGGAGGACGAGACCAAGTGCCAGCGAGCCCGAGCGGGTTTGCGGAAGGAACTGGAGCGGTCAACCGCTCTGGGGGTGGCGGGTGTGTGCTTTCACCCCGGCGCGGCTCTCACTGGCGATCGCACCGCGGCTGCCAAACGGGTGGCCCAGGCCATGACCGAGGCGCTCGACTCGGTCAGTGGAGAGACGCGGCTCCTGGTCGAGAACACCGCGGGTGCCGGTACCACTCTGGGACGTACCGCTGACGAGGTAGCGGCGATTCTCGACGCCGTGCCGGAACGTTTGCTGGCGCGCACCGGGTACGGCCTCGACACCTGCCATCTGTTCTCCTCCGGTCACGACATCCGCAAGTCCGAGGATGAGCTCAAGGGCATCCTCGACCGGTTCGAGGAGGTCTGCAACGCGATGGGCGAGCCCGACGCCGACTTCGACAAGCTCCTCGCCGAGCAGTCCGAGCTGCAGACCGAGATCGACGCGGTGAACGGCTGGGATCTCGACCGCCAGCTCGAGATCGCGATGGATGCCTTGCGCCTGCCGCCCTCCGACGCCGAGGTCGCCACGTTGTCGGGTGGGGAGCGCAGGCGCGTCGCGCTGTGCCGTCTCCTCCTGTCGAAGCCGGATCTGCTCCTGCTCGACGAACCGACGAACCACCTCGACGCCGAGTCCGTCGCGTGGCTCGAGCGGCACCTGCAGGAGTATCACGGCACCGTCGTCGCCGTGACCCACGACCGCTACTTCCTCGACAACGTCGCGGGTTGGATCCTCGAGCTGGACCGCGGTGCAGGTATTCCGTGGGAAGGCAACTACTCGTCGTGGCTCGAGCAGAAGGATCAACGGCTCGCGCAGGAAGAGAAGGTCGACGAGGCGCGGCGGCGCACGCTCGCGCACGAGCTCGAGTGGATCCGTATGGCGCCGCGCGCACGGCAGGCGAAGGG
>DASRIN010000373.1:0-6440 GCA_035649975.1 Gemmatimonadales bacterium | reverse complement strand
GTTCGTACGCTGGACCGTACTCCGGATCGAGTTGGATGGCGCGCTCCAGGGCCGCGAGGATCTCCTCACCAGTGAACTCCGCAGGGGTCCCCCAGTGATGTCTGACTTCTCCGATCTCGTTCCAGACCTCGGGATCGTTGGGATTGAGCCGAGCAAGCTGATCCAGTGCGACGAAGGCGCGCCGGCGGTGGGAGAAATACGCCGTGTCATCCCATCCCAGTCCCCCCCATAACAGCGAATCCATCATGATCAGGAGGCTGTCGCGGGCAGGAAGTCCTCGGTTGAATGCCGCGGCACGGAAGGCGTACGCCCCGGGAGACTGGAAGGAGTGTGCTGTCGGTGGACTCCAGGTCAGACTGAGCCGCATTCGGCGGAAGGCGAGCGCGAATGTACTGTCCAGGGTCGTCGCAGCTTCATAATGGGCCAGTGCAGAGTCCCAGGCACTCCGCCGGTAGAACTGCTCGCCGCGCAAGAATTCTTTGAGCGCCGGGAGGGACGTCCCACCGAACGCTGCCTGCCTGACCGCTCCAATGGGGCGATGACGTCCGAGAGCACGAAGCAGGGCCACCGCAGTGGAATCAACCAATCGGTCCATGTGCGCTGAGACGTCGCGAAAATCGACCTCGCCCAGAGATCGGTTGCCTCCCACATCGAGGAGGGTTGCTGTGAGTCGCACCGAATCAGGCCCGCTTTCCACCAACTGCCCGAACACCACAAGCCCGGCGCCCGTCCTACGGCCCAGAACCTTCGCCTCGGCAGGCTCGGCGCGGCCGTTCCAGCGGCGTATGGCTACCCTCGGAGACACCGCGCGCAGAGTTCCCGCACCGTCGAGGGTGCGCGAGAGGATATCCACCAGTCCTTCGCGCCACAGGCCGAGCTCCGGATCGAATACGTCGAAGGGCGCGACCGCTATCAAATTCGCGTCGAGGGATCGAGGATCAGTTTGACGGATCAGAAGCGTTCCCAGTGCGGCTGCGCCGGCCACCCCGACTCCGGTGAGCCCTAGAATCAGCAGGCGACGCCGCCTCCGCTTTCGCTGCACACGCGGATCGCTCGCTGGCCGCGAAAAGGCGCCTGCAGGCGCAGACAATGCGGCTGAAAACTGAAGGGCGGTACTGAATCGGTCCGCCGGAGCCTTTGCGAATGCGTGGTCGATGGCACGCTCCACCACCTCCGGCACCCCCTCACGTATCACGTGCAGGCGCGGCGGCGGCCCACCGAACCGCTTTGCGATGACCGCTTGCGCGGTTGGGCCGGTAAAGGGTGGCTCGCCCGCGAGCATCTCATACACTATGCAGGCTAGAGAGTAGATGTCGCTTCGTCCGTCGAGGTGACGCTCCCCTGCTGCCTGCTCGGGGCTCATGTAGGCCGGGGTGCCCAGCGTGAGTCCGGTCTCGGTCAGCCGCTCGCCGCCGGACTGGCCTACAGCCCAGGCGATACCGAAGTCCGCCACAATCGCTTGGTCGTCCGTGAGCAGGATATTCTCGGGCTTGATGTCGCGGTGCACCACGCCATGGCTGTGGGCGTAGGCCAGCGCCGAGGCAACTTGACGAGCGATCTCGAGTGCCTCGTCTAGCGGGAGCTGCCTTTCACGGGTCAGCCGGTTACGCAGCGACTCACCTGCGACGTAGGGCATGACATAGTAGAGGAGGCCGTCGCCCTCGCCGGAGTCATGCAGTGGGAGAATGTGAGGGTGCTGGAGCCGCGCTATGATCTCGATTTCATGAAGGAAGCGGTCCGACCCTAGTGCCTGGGCAAGCTCAGGATGGAGTACTTTGATGGCGACAGGACGGTGATGCCGGCAGTCCTGCGCAAGGTAGACCGTGGCCATGCCGCCGCGGCCGAGCTCCCGCTCGATCACGTAGCGGCCGCGCAGGGCGTCCTTGAGGAGCAAGTCGACTGTGGTCACGGTAAAGCCTGGCAGGGATGACTAGAAGGTGTCGTAGATGATCGCAGATTGCCAGGAAGTTGCGCTTATTCCGGATCGTCAGCCAGGACCGCCGTAGTTTTGCCGTAGTTTCTCCGGGCAAAACCGGGCAGACGATGGCAGGAATACGGGCACCGATGCTCGGAAAGTGGCCGAATCCCAGCAGGTTGACCGAAATGTCTGCCTGGGCGAGAGGACTCTGGATCAGGAGAGTCCTGGTTCGAGCCCAGGAGGGGCAATCAAGCCCGGCAATGACTTAGGTCATGTCGGGCTTTGTCTATCTGCCCGCCTACATAGTTTCGCCGTAGTTTCTCCCGGAGTTCGGCTGGTTATGGTGGCCCCTTTGAATCAGGAGAGTCCTTCGTCTACCCATCAGGGGTGCAGAGCAATATGCTTCTCAGCGGGACCTTGTTCCCGGTGCCACGTAGCACATCCCACCACCCAGTGCGCCTAGGGTTTCGCGCGCTGTCGATTCGAGCCCTAAGGAGGACCCTCGTGGGCATCCATGATTCATCCCGCACCCGAATCGCGCCGGTGTTCGGGCGCCTGCAGTGTCTAGATCCATCCGGTAGACTCTGGCTCCAGGGACTCCTGGAACTGGCGAACACTCGAAAGTTGCCGAGGCCCGACGCCGGCGCCTCCCGTCTGAGGGTGGCGAAGTGGTGGCCGAGGGAGGCGAAACTAGCCGCTCCGCCGGGGCTTCTTCGATGGCTCCTGGAGAATGCGGAGGAGCCCCGTGATGCCGCGGCATGGGGTCGCAGGCCGGAGGTGATGGCCAACCGGCGCCGGATCGTCGACCGAAATGCCGATACGCTGGCTGGGGCATTGCAGAGTCTTCAAGAACGCCGCCCCTCGCCTCGCGCCTGGTACGTGCTCGAGGGGCCAAGTCAACCAGACGTCTATCTGGATTCCGCCGCCGCAGTGATCGTGGTAGAGGGGAAACGAACGGAGACCGCTCCGACAACTTCCACCGCCTGGATGCGTGTGCGGCATCAGATGCTTCGGCACCTTGATGCAGCTTGGGAGTATCGACAGGGTCGGCGAATCTATGGCCTCTATATCGTAGAGTCGGAGACTGGAACCAGCTCCACCGAACCCCCGTACACCTGGCACCAGGCAGTCGAGTCGACGATCTCGGGCGAGGTGTTGAGGGCCAGCCTGCCGCACCGCACGGCAGACGAACGATCGCAGATCGCCAGTGCTCTGCTCGGGGTCACCACCTGGCAAGCCGTCTGCGACGAATTCCAGATACCTCGTGAAGTCCTCATCCCGGAAGTTCTTGATGACAGACCAGCGAAGACCACGCGTAGGAAATCGGGGAGATCTCTGCGCCCTGCCCCCTTGACCGATGACTTGGACCAAGCGGAGGGACCCCAGACAGCCGCCAGCTCGGCACGAAGCGAGTAAAAGTACGGCAAAGTCAGCATCAAACCCAGCAAACTCCAGCATCGGGTGACACGAACTCGCGTAAAGGGTAGCAAGTTGCTGGAATTCGGGGTGTTCTACTGCCCCCTCTGGATCAGGAGAGTCCTGGTTCGAGCCCAGGAGGGGCAACTGAAAGCGCCGCATCGGATTCCCGGTCGCGGCGCTTTTTCTATTTTCAGCCTTGAGGGCCCACTCAGAAACGAGAATCGGCTGGAGATCCCGGCAAGGAGGCCTGATGAATTTCTATGGCTGCATGGGCCTCAGATACTTTGCGGGTCGTGGGGATCAAAACTCGGTGCTGATGGTCCGCCACCTCATGGGCGAGCAGAGTAGCCGGCCGGCCCCGTACCCCTTGCGCTCAAGTTACCACGTCCGTATTATGAGCATCATATGAGCGCCACCATCTCGAGGCAGCCCGCCCCCAGACGCAAGGAAGCCACCCACAAGCGCATCGTGGAGACCGCTGCCCGCGCCATCCGGCGCAGCGGTTACGGCGGTGCCGGTGTGGCCGAGATCATGAAGGAGGCCGGCCTGACGCACGGCGGCTTCTACGCCCACTTCGAGTCGCGCGAGGGGATGCTGGCCGAGGCAGCCGACCGGGCGGGCGCCGATGGGATGGCCCTACTGGCGCGGGCCGCTGCCGTGGCCCCGCCCAACAAGGCGCTCGAGGCCATGCTCCGTACCTATCTCTCGAAGGAGCACGTGGAAGCCCCTGAGATGGGGTGCGCGATCGCGGCGCTGGGCTCGGAAATGCCGCGCCAGGCGCCCAAGGTGCGACGGGCCGCCACCCGCCGGATCAAGGAGATGATTGATCTGGTCGCCCGCCAGTCGCCCGACTGGGGGCAGCCGGGCGCGCACGAGCGGGCCCTCGTCACCCTGGCCACGGCACTCGGCGCGTTGGTCCTGGCCCGCGCCGTGGACGACCCCAAGCTCTCCGCCGCGGTCCGAGAAGCGGCGCTGAAGCACCTCACCCCAGCGGGTTGATACCCATGCACCGTGCCGGAGTTCGCGTTTGCGTAGAAATATGATGATCATCATATCTATAAGGGACAGTTTACTTTAAGCGAAAGCGAGCACGGTATGTCAGGTAATCAGGAGCAGCAGACTCGCCCCGTGGCGATCGTGACGGGCGCATCAGGAGGCATCGGAGAGGCGACCGTGCGGGCGCTTCAGGAAGCAGGCTATCGGGTGTTCGGCACCTATCGTCGGCCTCCAGCAACGAGGTCGCCCGGCATCGAGTATGTGGCGTGCGATGTGACCAGTGACGAGCCGGTCGCGGCCGCGGTGGGTCAGGTGCTGCAGAAGGCCGGCCGGATTGATCTCCTGGTCAACAACGCGGGAGTGGGATTGGTCGCGGGGGCGGAGGAGTCATCGCTGGAGCAAGCGAAGTCCCTCTTCGACGTCAACCTGTTCGGCCTGATTCGCATGACCAAGGCGGTGCTGCCAACCATGCGCCACAAGCGAGCGGGACGGATCGTCAACCTCAGCTCGGTTATGGGCCTGATCCCGGCGCCATTTATGGCCCTGTACGGAGCGAGCAAGCACGCCGTGGAAGGCTATTCCGAGTCGCTGGACCATGAGATCAGAGGCTCGGGGGTCAGAGTGGTGCTGGTCGAGCCCGCCTACACGCGGACTTCTTTCGAGGGCAATGTCTACCAGGCAGACCAGCGGCTCGACGTCTATCAGTCGGCACGAACGAACGCGGAGGGAGTCCTGCGGGACGGAATGAAGACCGCCGACACACCGGAGCTGGTCGCGAGGGCTGTAGTGCACGCTTCCACCGAAGCCAACCCGCGCAGCCGCTACACCGCAGGGCGGGCAGCGCGCCAGATCAGCCTGCTTCGGCGCTTCGTTCCCGCGTCTGCGTTTGACAAGAGTCTGCGGAAACAGATGCGTTTGCCTGCGTAGGTCAGATTGACTGAGAGAACGGGTCAGGTTGAGCGAACATTGAGCATGGGGGTCCCGAACCGTAGGTTGCAGGGGACCTATTCACGATTACTCCTGAGGAGGCTACCAATGTTCACCAGAATCGAGAGTCGTGCGTTTGTGATGGTGAGCCTGGGGCTCGTAGCCATCGGAAACTCGCTGAACAGTCAGAGTGTGACTCCGGCCGCAAAGCCGAGTCAGGATAACAAGATCCAGCTGTCCTATCACGTGAAGGCCATCAAGCGGGATAGCGCGGGACAGTACACGATGTCGGGCACGGTGAATGGCGAGCTGCAGGGCCGGGCGACCCTCGTGTTCGGCTTCGACGAGGGGTCGTCAGGGGAAGCCGGCAAGGCATTGATCCATTCGTCCTGGGTAGTCACAGCGGTGCCGCCTTCAGAATCCTTCAAAGCAAAATTGAGTGGAACCGTCGAGGTGGTCTCGGGTCAAACCCACCTGGTCGGCAAGATCACCGAAGGCCCCTACAAGGGGCGTCGGGTCGAGACCACCAGCCGGGTGCTCGACTTCGGACCCTACGGCTCGCTCAGTGACATCGACGGCAACATGACTATTGATGGGAAGTAAGGGGGATGACCACCGCGCGAGTACGTTTGCCTCAGACGGCCACATGGACAACTGACTCGGCGGTGTCCCACCGCGGCGCGTGCAGAGAGAGTAGGGCAGAGACCCCAGCAAACTCTGACATTTGAGCGAGTAAAGTACAGCAAAGTTCAGCATGAAAGCCAGCAAACTCCAGCATCGGGTGACACGAACTCGCGTAAAGGGTTGCAAGTTGCTGGAATTCGGCTGGTTATAACGGTCCCTCTGGATCAGGAGAGTCCTGGTTCGAGCCCAGGAGGGGCAATCAAGCCCGGCAATGACTTCGGTCGTGCCGGGCTTCGTCTATCTGCGGGTCGGCTTACTCTCTCGGCTCCCCCGCCAGCCGCTCGAGACCGTCCCGCGCCGCGGCTACATGAGACCGGAGCTCGGGGTCTGCGTGCCGCCATGCATCGAGTACGTATTGGTACAGACCGGCGGCCTGATCGCGCTCCCCCAACCGCTCGGCGACATGCGCCCGGTTCAGTTTCCCGAGCACGAAGAGGGGGCTCCAGTCCCGGGCGCGAAGCCAGCGGTCGTAAACCGCCGCCGCCTCGCGGTCCTG
>DASRIN010000372.1:0-2205 GCA_035649975.1 Gemmatimonadales bacterium | reverse complement strand
GGAAAAGTGGCAGCCGCTTTCGACCGCCGCCTTGGCCATGGCTCCGTTGTAGTAGTACGGGATGGCGCTCATGACCGCGGCCTGGCCGGCAAAGGCGGCGCGGGCCGCAGTCCCGTCCGAGACATCGAGCCGAACCGTACGGAGACGCCCACCCCAGTCGCCGGCCAGAAACTTGGGAAGCTTTTCCGGCCGAAGGTCGGCCAGGGTGACCTGGTCGACCGCTGGGTTCTGGAGCAGATCATAGGCGCAGGCACAGCCCTGGAGGCCCGCGCCGAGGACCAGCATTTTCATCACCAGCTCCGCCATTCTAGAGAGAAAAAAGCCCCGGAAAATAGCCGGGAAGTGTGAGTTGCTTCAACTCACATCTGATCCGCGGGCGGCTGGGCCTCTGCCCTGCCATCGAAGAATGTGGGCTGTCTCGGGCGGGCCGGCGGGTTGGAGAGGTGGAGGAGGCGAGGACGCCCTCGAGACAGAGGCCGCACCTGGAGCAGGTCGCCGGTGGTGAAGAAGGCCACTGAATCAGAACCCCAGCGCACCGGGTCTCGGGCGGCCTGGGCCAGGATGGACGGGCGGCCCCGCCGGGTGGCCACGCACAGATCTCGGGATCGCTCGCAGGGGATGACTCGAGCGAACACCGGGTCTCCCAGCAGCACGGCCAGAGCCGATTCCGCCGCCGGCTGATCCGCCGGGGACACCGGCAGTGGAACCGGCTTGGCGGGAGGCGCCGCCGCCCGGTAGATCCCCTTCGAGGTCTGGACGATCAAAGCGCCCCCATTCTCGGCCCACGCCACCCGCTCGGGAGTCCCAGCGTCTTTGGGCAGCTTCAGCTCTCGGTCGGCGCCGTTCAGCAGATTCATCACCCACACGGTGGCCGGTGTGGAATCCCGAAGCGACAGGCCTCGGAGGAACGCAACCTGGGTACCGCCGGGAGCCAGCGCGGGCCTGAGCTCGGCCACGGCAGTGAACGTGAGGGGGAACACTGGACCGCCGACGCCGCGCACGGCGTACAGGTCGCCGCTCATCCCGCTGCCGCCGACGAAGATCGCATAGGAGTCCCGGCCCACATCGATCTTGTCACGGAGTGGGGCGACGGTTCCGCAGGCGACTACTAGAAACAGCGTGAACAGTAAATGGTAAACAGTAAACGGCCGCACCGCCCTGCTCTCGCCGTTCACGGTTTATCCTTCACCTTTGACGCTGGTCTTCATCAGCCACCAGCCCTTCGGATCTACTTCGATTCTCTTGGGCTTCTTCTTGATTCCTTCTACTCCGATCCGGCTCTGGCGACCGCTCACCTCGACTCGCACCGGCGTTCCATCGACCAGCAGAATCAGATTGGGAATTCGGTAGAGGCCCCAGTCCGGCGATTGGGTCTGCATAACATCGAGGGTCAGCTTCTTGCCCCGGTGGCTCCACTTGATATCGAGAACCGGGTAACCCGGTTGGGTGAGTGACTGCCGGAAGTACCACTCGAGGTCCTGGCCGGCAGCCTCCGACATGATGCGGGCAAAATCAGAGGAAAGTGCCGTGCTGTCCTGGTAAGCCTGGTAGTAGCGACGTAATCCGGCATAGAAGCTCGAGTCGCCGATCACGCCGCGAAGTTGGTGCAGGACCCAGGCACCCTTCTGATAGTTATTGCTGTTGAGCAGGCCCAGCAGATCGGTCGCCGCAGAATCGAGGATCGGATGTTCGGTGTCCTTGGACTCGAAGATCGCCTCGGCTGCTCTTGCCATCCCGGCCCGGAAGGCGCTATCGCCATCGGCGTGAGCGCGCCAGAGCGCCGCCAGGTAAGTGGCAAACCCCTCGGAGAGCCAGAGATGGTGCCAGTCGGCCTCGGTGACTGCGTCACCGAACCACTGGTGGGCCGTCTCGTGAGCAACCAGCGACTCGCCCATGGTGCTGTCGCGATAGCGCTTCTCGTCGTAAAAGATCGCGGTCGAATTCTCCATGCCGCCAAACCGGGTGCTCGACTCGACGTGCGCCAGACTGGGATAGGGAAAGGGACCAATGAGGCTGCTGAAGTATTCCAGGATCTCGCCTGCGCGCCGAAAGGGTCGAGTCAACGCATAGGCCGAGTCCTGAGGGTAGGTCCACACGGTGAGCGGAACGCACTTGGCGGAGCAGGCAGCGTCAGGCAGGCGGGTGCGTACCAATCGGGCGATCCCTACCACCATGGTGTAGACTGGGACCGGAGTATCCAGCCGG
>DASRIN010000371.1:0-2791 GCA_035649975.1 Gemmatimonadales bacterium | reverse complement strand
GCACCGGATCCTTGCTGGACCAGACGGCATCCACCCAGGGCCCGGTGTAGCTCCGGATGAAATCCCGCCACTTCCAGTCGGGGCCTCGCTCCTCCACGGCGGTGTAGAGCAGGTCCGCGTGCATGTGGGTCCATACCCCGGACCAGCCGTTGGGAGCGGCGCTGACCTTTTCCCTGCGCACGTGCTCCCGCCAGGCAAGGAGTGGATAGTTCACTCCGCATCGGGTCGGGAGCGCGTTGATCAGGGGACAGCGCCCGTTGATCTCCATCAACCGATAGCGGCCATCCCGGGGATCGAGCTTGTACTCCACACTGGCGACCCCCCGCCATCCAATCCGCTGCAGCAAGGCGATCGTCCGTTCGCGCAGCTGGGGAAGGTGGGCCGGGGTCGCGGCCCGCCCCACCCCAAAGAATCGAGGAGCCTTGCGCAGCTTTCGGACGCCGAGTTCGGCCGCAGGTTGGCCGTGGCCGTCGAGATAGATGGTGTAGTTGTAGACCCGATCGTCGGGGCCGGGGACCAGGTCGAAGACCTCCGCGGGTATGCCCGCCTCTTCGACCCGTTCCACCGCGGCTATGAGCTCGAGCCGGTCGCGGACAACCAGGAGCTTCTTGCCCAGTACCTCCCAGAAGCGCGCGCTCTCGAGCGGTTTGACCACCAGGGGGAAGACCAGATCCAGCCGGGCCGCGGTGGCCCGCGTTGCGGGACCATAGGATGTCGGGACGTCGAGTCCCACCTCACGGGCCAATTGGTAGGTGATCGCTTTATCGAGCACGCGCCGGGTTATCTCCTCTTCCGGCACGGTCACCCGATAGGACCTCGAGAGCTGGTCCCGGTAGCGAGCCAGCGCAGCCAGGGCGTAGTCGTTGGTGGGGATCAGGGCCCAGTTGCGCCAGCGCGTGCGCTGAAAGGCGAGCAGCTCGATCAACGCATCGGGGCGCCGGTTGAGGTAGTGCACCCGATGGACTTCGTGGGCATAGCGGGAGTGCTGGGCAATGTCATGATCCGCGGTCAGTACCACGGCGGTTCGCACCCCCTCCCGGGCCAGGCCGCGGAGGGCACTGACGGCGTTGGCGTAGCCACCAATCACGACCGCCCCGGGAGAGCTCATGCGAGCGGCTCGACGACCCGGAACTTGGCCCGAGGTCCAGTGGGTAAACGATCCACGAACTGGACCTCGGCATCGAGGAAGGGAGCGACATCGCGGCGCAGTATGCTCTGGAGCTGCTGCGTGACCGCGGTCTGGTCCGCGGCTGAGTCCAGAATCGCGCGCACCCGCACCCGGGCCTGATCCAGCTGGCTCACCTGGTAGCGCACCACCCCGGGGATCCGCTCGATGGCGGAGGTGAGTGCGTAAGGAGAGATCCGGTGTCCATTCTGCATCACGAGGGTGTCCGCCTTCCTGCCGGTCACCACGCCCATCAACGGCATGGCGCAGCCGCACGAACAGGTCTCCGCCAGCAGGGTTCCGCGATCTCCGGTGCGGTAGCGCAGAAGCGGCATGGCACGGTTCACCAGCAGAGTCGCCACCAGATCACCCTCGCTGCCGGTCGGCAGAGTCTGGCCGGACTCGTCTACCGCCTCGAGATGCACCACGTCGGCGTTGAGATGCAGCTTACCCTGGGAACATTCCCAGGCGATCTCCTTGGTCTCCGAAGTGCCGTAGATGTCGTACACCGGAGCCCCATAGGCGCGCACCAGATTCTCCCGAGTGAGACTCTGGAGCAGCTCGCCGCTGGTGAACACCGCACGGATCGGAAGTTGTCGGCCTCGCTGCTGCAACAGCCGGCCGGCATCCAGCAGCGCGGAAGGGAGCCCGTACACCACGTTCGGAGCGAATGCTTCGAGTGCAGTCGCTACTGACGAGGCCGGCTCGAGTACGCTGATCCTGGCCCAGCGCCCGCCCCAGCCGATCACGGGCCGGGTGGACTGCATCACATCGAGTGTTGCGATCCGATCAGTAGGCCGCACGCCGCACGCAATCCTGGCCCGCAGCTTGATCAGATACTTGAGCCTGGCCCACGCGCGCGGCTCGTACCACACCCGGAACGGCTCGCCGGTGGATCCCGACGATGCAGAAGAGTGCCAGTCCGGATGGATTTTGCCGTCATCGAAAACTCGAGAACCGGCTCGGCGAAGCTCGAGCTTGGAGACCGGGGGGAGAGCCGCCAGCGCCCTATAGGGATCCCACTGCAGAATCGGATCCGCCCACTCGATGCCGGCAGACTGCAGCCGTCGCCCGTAGAACGGGTTGTTCCGGGCCACATGAAACAGCAGCCGGCTCAGCCGCCCACGGGCCACCTCCTGGATTGCTTCGGGGTGAGACCGGAGCGCCGCCAGCGTGGGCTGGGCATCGGCCGCCAGCCAGAAGCTCAGCGACGTGCTCATGCTCCAACCGTCTGTCGGGTGAGCAGTGCCGGCACCGGTAGCTGGCGCGTGACCCCTTCGTAGATGGCAAGGTAGCGCCGGGTTACCTGGGCCCATTGGAGGTTGGCCTCCGCCTTGGCCCGGTTGCGGATCCGCATTTCCTCCCGGAGCTCGGGATCCTCGGCCAGGTAGCGAATTGCCTGGGCCAAGGTCTGAGGACTACCGGGGGTCACCAGTAGTCCATTCACTCCGTGCTCGACCAGTTCCGGAATGCCCCCGACATTGCTCCCCACGATCGGGAGCCCGGACGCGAGGGCCTCGGCAAACACGTTTCCGAACGCCTCCGCGGAAGACGGCAGCGTAAAGAGGTCTGCCTCCCGGTAGCGGCGGGCCACGCCGGCCCGATCGAGCGATCCGGCAAAGTGGA
>DASRIN010000370.1:0-3122 GCA_035649975.1 Gemmatimonadales bacterium | reverse complement strand
GTTACCGTTGTCGTTGACCTCGATGCCCTCGATGCCGAGCGGGGGCACAGCATTCAGGTCCACTGCAATCTTGAGGGACTTGGCGGCGGTCCAGGCACTGCGCGGCACCATCTGCACGCCGGCTGGACCGGAGTTGAGCAGGACCTCGACATCCTGAAGCAGCTCGGGAAGACTGGAGGGATCGTTCAGCGTGACCGCGTCGACCGGAACGTTGAAACGGGCACTGATGAACTGCCGGGCCTTTTCTCCCTGTTCCGGCTTCCGGGAAGTAATCGTGACCTCTGCGCCGTCCTTGGCCAGCAATCCAGCCGCCCGCTGGCCAACCGGACCGGTGCCGGCCAGGATGAGAACTTTCTTGCCCCTGAGGTCGCCCAACGTCTCCTCGATCTTCACTACAGCGGCCACGGCCGTGGTGTTGGAGCCATTGGAATCCAACATGATCGACACGGAAAACGGGTCGAAGAGGGCGTCCTGAGCCATGGCCAGCAGCTGTTCGCCGGCAGACATGTTACTCCCACCGATCCACACGGCGGTATTGTGCAGGTCCTTCGGCCCGCGGGTAAAAATGCAACCGTGGATCAGGTCGCGCACGTCGGTCTCGATGACCCCGCCATAACTCAGGACCACGTCGGCGCCGGCATCGTAGGCTACGACCTGGTCGAATACGCTCGGCAGCCTGGAGCTGTCGAGTTGAAGCAAGAGCTTACGCATGGGGGAATCCTGCATCTCGTAAATTGGTCTCTAAAAGACGAGGGGCGCCCCGGATAGCAGGCCGCCCCTCGTAGCACCTCGATTCAGCGGGACTGTACGATCAGCCCTCAGCACCGCTGGCGAACGGATGGCGCGCAGCCTTGTAACGCTGCAGTACCTCGTCCACCGACGGCTTGTTCTGCAAGGCCCGCTGAAGGGATTCCTTGGTTGCCTGATAGTTGTAGTCGAAAATCTTCTTGTCGTTCTCGGCCTGCCAGTGAATGAACACTCCGACCAGAATGCAGAGGTCATTGGCCCGACTCTTGTCGACGACGCCGGAGGCGACGCTGTCCATCACCGCCCGAGCCACCGCTGCCTGTGCCGGGCCAAACATCTGGACCGCCTGCTTGGCGCCTTTGATCGTAACCTTGTTGAAGAGCAGAGTGTCTGGCTTGGCAGGCAGGTTTGGCGTGACCACCGCCAGGAGTGTCGAGAAGCCGTCCGAATTGTGGGAGAGCGCCTGCGTAAACGCGAGACCCGCCGGCCCGGACTTGGGACCAACGATCAGATCGATGTGCGCGATCTCGTTGCCATCCCCGACCAGCGATTCACCGATGAAGAATTCCCCAGCCATACCTGCCTCCATATCCGTTTTGTTGAAGAAGGAGAGAAATCGACGCCACATGGTTAGCTCGACGTTGGCGAAGGGTGAGCTCGGATGAGGAGCAGCGCGGGGGAACGGACGACCCGACCACGCGATCCGCAGGGCGGTAGCTCAGAGCGCTTAGTGCCAAACGAAGTCCCTAGTATGGAACCCGCATTTGGCGGTGTCAAGTCGAATAACTCCTACTCCTGACAGGTCTTTGCAGACGCAATCGAGGCCCATTCCATCACGCTTGAGCCCGCCACCTGCTTCGGTTTATATTCGGGCTCATGAATCTGGTAGGAACCCGACGTGACTATGACCGGTTTCTCCGACAGCTAAGAGCCGGCGGACGCACCAACATGTATGGAGCTGTGCCGTATGTAATGAAGGCGTTCGGCCTCGACCGGCACACTGCCTTTGCCATCGTATGCGAATGGCTCGATCGCCAGGCGGAATTGAGCGGAGAGAATTTGGCTGCAACGAAACCGGTTCGCCCCAAGTAGTCACCGGTTCGTCTTCATGGCCCTGTGTCGCAGGTCACCGCCTGATTGCCGCCGCGCGAGGCATTCTCGCCAGGAGGCATTCTATGCTGTGCACGCCGCGCTGCCTCGGCCGTTTCACTCTGCTCCTTGCAGCGCTCACCCCGTTCGCCTCGCCCGTCGAGGCCCAGTACTTCGGCCGCAACAAGGTTCAGTACGAGAACTTTGATTTCAAGGTGCTCAAGACCGAGCACTTCGACATCTACTACTACCCCACAGAGCTGCAGGCGGCACGCGACGCCGCCCGAATGGCCGAGCGCTGGCGTACCAGGCTGTCGGTGATCTTCCAGCACGAGCTGTCGGGCCGGCAGCCACTAATTCTCTATGCCAGCCCGGCCCAGTTCCAGCAGACTAACGCCATCGGGGGCGACATCGGAGAGGGCACGGGAGGCGTCACCGAGGCCCTTCGCCGCCGCATTGTGCTCCCGGTCGGCGGAAGCCTCGGCGATCTGGACCACGTCATCGGCCACGAGCTGACGCACGCATTCCAGTATGACATGACCGGCAGCGGCCGGGGCACCTCCCTTGGGGCGCTCCCTGGCGCGACATCGCTTCCGCTGTGGTTCATCGAGGGAATGGCGGAGTACCTGTCACTGGGTCCGATCAATGCGCCCACCGCGATGTGGATGCGGGGTGCGGTGGAGGATACCGGGAAGGACAGCCTGCCCAGCTACAGGCAGCTGGATGATCCTCGCTACTTCCCTTACCGCTATGGTCACGCGCTGCTGTCGTATGTCGCCGGCCATTGGGGGGACCAGGCTATCGGCCAGCTGCTCCGCCGGGCGGGGCGCCGTCGGGGAGTAGATCAGGCGATCCGGGAGGTAACGTCACTCACCCCCGAAGCCTTGGTGGCCCGTTGGCACCAGGAGATACACGCTACTTACCAGCCACTGCTGGGAGAGACCCAGCCCGCGGAAACGTTCGGCCCTCGGATCGTCGCCGCCCACGGCGATGGCCGGTACAACGTTTCGCCATCGGTCAGCCCCGATGGCAGCCGGATGATGTTTCTGTCGGATCGCGACCTCTTTTCGATCGACCTCTTCTTGGCCGACGCCAAGACCGGCCGGATCGAGCGGCAGGTGACCAAGACCGCGGTGGACCCCCACTTGCAGAGCCTCGAGTTCATCGAGTCTGCCGGGAGCTGGTCCCCCGATGGCAAGCGCTTCGTGTTCGCCGGAATCAGTCGGGGCCGCCCGCTGCTGGTCATCTATGACGTAGATAAGGGAAAGCGAGCTCGGGAGATCCCG
>DASRIN010000369.1:0-3777 GCA_035649975.1 Gemmatimonadales bacterium | reverse complement strand
ATCATCAGACAGGAACAGGATGCCGATGCCCTCAAGCCGAGGAGGACACCATGAAGGAATCGCCGCTGCATCTCTGGATCGCGATCTGGCAGCGTCAGATCGTGAACGCCCGCCCCTGAACCTCCTGCCTCTATCGCCGAGCGCGGCTTCGGTCGCCGCTCGGCGCCCTCCATCCTCCCGTCCTGACCGCCTGACCGCCTGACCGCCTGACCGCCCGACCGTCTGACCGCCCGACCGCCTGTCCGCTTTTCCCCCGCACCTGCGCATCAGATCATGAGTACTGGAGGACGAGCCTCCGGCCCTCACCAACCCAGTCCGGCTCCGGGCCGCGCAGCGGACGAGCCAAGGAGGCAGCAATGCATACCACTCTCAGGAGTGCAACCCGTCTTCTTCTCGGCCTGACCGTTGTGGCGGCCGCGGCGTGTGGCGGCGAGGACGGCGGCAGCATCGGTCCCAATCCCAATCCCGATCCCGGCCCGGCCAGTGAGATCCCCGCCAGCTACGCCCTGACCCAGGTGCGGACGCTGGGCAATCTGGGCGGCGGTGGCAGCGGTCTTCCCGTCACCTTTACCGACGGCTCGGGCGACCAGCTGGTCTTTCTGAGCGGGACCCTGATCCTCGGCGCCGATGGCAGCTTCGATATGAAGGTGCAGGTCACCTTCAAAGGCAATCCGTCCGAGATGACCGACTACGGCACCTATTCCGAGTCGGGCGGATCGTTGAGCTTTCAGTCCCAGAAGTCCTCGCCGCGCCTCTCCACCGGAACGATCAGCGGCAACAAGATCACCGCCAATAGTCAGTTCGGCGGCATTCCGTTCGAGATCGACGTCGAGCGGTAGACAGCACCTCATCCCGAGCGTAGTGATCCCTCGCTGCGCTCGGGATGAGGAGTTATTGTGTCCGCTCACCGCTCACCGCTCACCGCTCACCGCTCACCGCGAAGCCGACACCTCCGTCATCCAGATGTCGCTCTGCTGATCGGGCTTGCCGAAGAAAATCTGGTTCCCCCGCACCCGGAACCAGGGGCGGATCAGGTTCGATTTGGTTCCTTCGTCGAACCAGAGGGCGAGCTGGGGGTGTCGCCCGGCCACGGGCACCCGCCAGATCCCACTTTTCCGGCTGACCTGATCCTGACTGATGTAGTACACGTACCTGCTGTCAGGCGACCAGTCCCAGATGACTCCCGGTCCCGCCTCGGCTCCTCGAGGCAGGACGATTGGAACCGGAGTTCCACCGCTCGCCGGCACGATCACGACCGAGATGCTATCTCCCCGCCGCATCGCCGTCAGGATCCTCTGCCCGTCGGGCGACCAGATCGGGAGGTCACCGCCCTTGACGACGGTGTGCGGTCGGCCCCACTTCCCGCTGGCATCCCGGCTCACGATCTCCGTCGTGGCCGACGGCTCGAAGGCGTTCTTCTGAAACGCGAGTGATCGGCCATCGGGCGACCAGGACGCCATCCGGTTCTGGTCGCTGTCGTGGGTGACCTGGACCGGGGTTCCTCCTTCGACATCCATCACGAAGACCTGGCGGGTTCCGTTGCGGAAGGTGTGGTAGGCGATCTCCCGGCCATCGCGTGAGAGTGACGGGCCCATGGATGGAGCGGACTCGTCCGTGAGCTGCTCCACCTCGCCGCCCTCGACCGGCATGCGGTAGAGCTGCTGGGTTCCGCTCCGGTCGGAGTCGAACAGCAGCCAGCGCCCGTCGACCGAGACGTCGAACGCCTCGATCTCCTGGGTTCCGGCGGTCACCGGCCGGGCCTGGCTGAGCCGCGCCGGCCCCGACCTAGAAATCGGGCTCACCCACACGTTCGAGGTCCTGGTGTACGCCGCGTAGGCCAGCCTCCGCCCATCGCCAGACGCGCTCACGCTGGCCGCGTTGGCGCCGGTCGTGAGCCGCACCGGGTCACCCGAAGGACGACCGGAGCGCCCAAGCGCTACCTGATAGATGTCGCGGCCGCCGTCCCGATTGGAGACATAGAGCAGCGAGAGCGGGCGGGGGAGCCAGGCGGGGCTGGTGTTCAACGACTGGTCATCGGTCACCCTGACCGGCGTGCCTCCCTCGGCCGGGATGATCCAGATGCTGCTGGAGGCGATGTTACCGAAGTCCTCGTTGACGACGAACTGGCGATTGCCCGAGGCGCACGCGATCCATTGTCCGTCGGGCGAAGGACTGCACGAATGCGCCTCGGCGAGCCGAGCCAACCCGCGGCTCGCGCCGCCATTCACCGGCCGGGTGAAGACCGAGTCGCGCAGCACATATACGATCGATTCTCCGTTGGGTAACCAGGCGGCATCCATCCAGGCGTCCCGAGGACGCTGCACCAGCACCCGAGGCACCCCCCCGAACGCCGGCGTCATTTCGATCCCGCGCTCCGAGCCGAACACCAGTCGCTGACCGTCGGGAGACCAGCGGGGCGCGCGGGCGTACCCACCGCTCTCGGGCGTCATCCCTACCGGAGTGCCGCCCTCGACCTGCCGCATGTAGAGGCGAGTAGCGCCCAGCGTGCCGGCGACGAAGGCGACGAACTTTCCGTCGGGTGAGAGCGCCGGGTCCACCTCCAGTCCGGGTGACAGCGTCAGCTGCAGCCGCCGGCCCAACCGGAGCTCGGGTGGCCGGCGGGTCAACAAAACGAGCGCCACCGCGGCAACAGCGAGAACCGCAACAGCCAGAGTAATTCGCCGGCCCCAGTTGGCCCGACTCGCACGGTCCGCCACCGCCCGCATCGGCCGGGTGGCGGTCGGGGTGATTCCTCCGCTCGGCGTTGCCAGCGGCTCCAGCTGTGCCAGCAGCTCTTCCGCCGTCTGCCAGCGATCGGCCGGACGCTTTTCCAGGCACTTCATGATCACCGCCTCGACTCCCGGCGGGCATGCCGGCCGGCGAACCGAGAGCGGCTCCGGTGGCTGGGTCACATGGGCGACGAGAACTTCCTGCGAGGTCCGCCCCACGAACGGAGCCCGGCCGGAGATCAGCTCGTAGCCCAACACACCGAGCGCGTAGATGTCCACCCGCTGGTCGATGTTGGACTCGGCGGTGGCCTGCTCCGGGGCCATATAGGCGGGCGTGCCGAGAGCGACCCCCGCGCTGGTGAGCTGATGGCCTCCGGTCGCTTCACTCAGTGCCTTGGCGACACCGAAGTCGGTGACCAGCGCGTGGCGTCCCGAGAGCAGCACGTTGTCCGGCTTGATGTCGCGGTGCACCACGCCGCGGGCGTGGGCGTAAGCCAACGCGTCGCACACCTCGATCATGATCTTCACTGCCTCGTGCACCGTGAGCTCCCCGTGGTGGTTCAGCCGGTGCCGCAGGTTGTGTCCCTCGACGTAGGGCATGACGTAATAGAGGAATCCCTTCGCCTCGCCCGAGTCGAGCAGGGGCAGGATGTGAGGGTGCTGGAACCGGGCGGCCGTGGTGATCTCGTGGAGGAACCGTTCAGCGCCGACCGAGGCGGCCAGCTCCGGCCGGAGGACTTTGACGGCCACCTTGCGCTGGTGCTTGACGTCCTCGGCGAGGTAAACGGTTGCCATGCCGCCGCTCCCCAGCTCGCGCTCGAGGGCGTAGCGATCCTGCAGTGCTTCCTTGAGGGGTGAGTTGCTGGTGATCACGATGGTCCAGTGAGGGATCAAAGAATGTGGGGCAGGGTAGCGGCGAAGGGAAGCTGCCTGTAGCCTACAACCCATCCCTTTCAGGACTTCCAGCTGACCGACACCATCGTTCGCCGGGAACCCAGCACCGGAACCGGCAAGCTGCACCGCGTGCTCGGCATCTCCTTCGGTGTGG
>DASRIN010000368.1:0-3672 GCA_035649975.1 Gemmatimonadales bacterium | reverse complement strand
ACTCGCTGATGGCGCCGGTGCCGCCTTTCTGAAAGCCCCAGGCGCGGAACGCGCCGTCGATCTCGCCCATATAATGGTGCAGCAGCACGTACGCCGAGCCCGGTGAGCGTGGGCCGAGGAACGTGCCGATGATGCCGCTGGCGGACTTGGTGGCCTTGAGCGGGTCGAACTCGAACCATTCGTCGAGGTAATCGGCCGAGCTCATCGTCATGAGCTTGTACAGCGCGTGGAACCGCTCAGCGCCAAGGGAGCGGAAGTGTCCCGCGAATTTGAGCATGCCTCGCAGGTCGGACGGTGCCAGCGAGGTCGGATCGGGAGGCACCATGCTCAGGATCGGCCGGACCGCCATCGCCATATGGTGCATCAACCGGCCGAAGAGCGTCGCAGCCTCCGCATCACGCGGCGAGTGGCGCGCCAGCTCCCGGCGGGTCTGATCGGGATCGGCCCAGCTGCCCAGGTAATCGCCGTTGTCGAGCGGAACGACCGTGCTCTCGAGCGGCAGAATCTGCAGCCCGTGGCGGGGGAGCTCGAGCTCCCGAATGATCTCGGGCCGAAGCAGGCTCACGACGTAGGAAAAAACCGAAAACTTGAATCCCGGAAAGATTTCCTCCGTCACCGCCGCGCCGCCGACCAGCGGACGCCGCTCCAGCACGAGGGTCTTCCGCCCCGCGCGCGCGAGGTAGGCGGCGGTGACGAGACCGTTGTGGCCGCCGCCCACGATGATGCAATCGAAACGAGGAGTCATATGAGGCGCTAACGGCTAACGGCTAACGGCTAACGGTAGTGAGCGGTTAGCAGTTGGCGGTTAGCAGTTCGCAGCTTTCCGTTAGCTCCTTTTCCTTTCAGGATTGAAGAACGGCAACTCCACCACGCGCGCCTCGGCCTGAAGCCGCTGGTGCTCGACCGTCACTTCCATGCGGACATTCGTCCCGGGAGCGAAATGCGGAGCCCGGAGATGGGCGAGTGCAAGGTATTGCTTGAGCAGGGGCGACCAGCAGCCGCTCGACGCGTAACCGATCTGCCCGCCATCCCGGTAGACCGGCGCACTGGTCCGCCAGGCGGCCGTCGGCAGCTGGGGCGGGAGGCTGGCCCTGGCATAGAGGCCTTCCAGCGAAACCCAGTCCACCGCCAGGCCCATGAAGCGCCACGCCGGACCGCGGGCGCGCTCGGCCCGGAGCATCGACCGGCCGTTGTAGGGACCCTTCTCCTCGGGAACCGTCCACTCGAGACCCAGCTCGAGCGGAGAGGATTTCTGGGCTTCGATCAGCGCATGATGCGACGAGTGATAGTCCACGTCGAGCATGATCAACCCCGCTTCGATCCGGGCCATGTCGATCGCCCAGATGCCCGCGGGGGTGATGCCATAGGGAGTGCCGGCCTCGATCAGTGCGTCCCACACGGTCACCGCGCGATCGGCATCGACCCAGATTTCATAGCCGAGATCCCCAGTGTAGCCGGTTCGCGAGACGGTGACCGGCACCCCGCGAATGGTCGTTTCGACCAGGCGGAAGTACCGCAGCGAGGAGCAATCCGCCGGACTGACCTGCTGGAGAATGTCGCGCGAGAGCGGGCCCTGAAGCGCGAGGGCGCCGAGCCGGGAGGAGATCTCTTCGATCTGCACGTCCATCCCCGCCCCGTTCAGCGTGAGCCAGCGCAGATTCGGCTCCGCACTCGTCATCCGGTACAGGGCGTCGCCGAGGCGGCTGATGGTGCCGTCGTCAATCACCTTGCCGTGCCGGTCGCACCACGTGGTATACACCACCTGCCCGATCCGGCATTTCGTGATATCGCGGGTGACCATCCGGTCGAGCAGCCGGGAGGCATCGGGACCCGAAATCAGATACTTGTAAAGTGGGGAGACATCCAGAAGTGCGGCGGAGTTCCGGATCGCCGCGTACTCCCGGTCATGGACCAGCTCGTACGCGCTGGCGACCGCGTGCCCCGCCCAGCGCCGCCATGCCTGGCCTTGCACCAGCGGGGCGGTGCGGGAATGAAATGGTGTCGTCTTGAGCACGGTGCCCGATTCTAGTCGGTCGGCCGCGAAGCCGGGAGGGTCGAGCCGGTTTTTTCGGCGTTTCCACGGTGGACAGCGGCCGGCGAACGAACTATCTATTCCCGTAACATGCGCGCGCCTCTGGTGTTTGCGGCTCTGGCCACGGCCCTCATGCTCTGCCCGATCCCGGGCGGAGCGGCCACGGCCCATGCGCAAGAACCCGATCGCTCCCTGGTTCCAATCCCCAGCACTCCCGAAAAACCCTTCGCAGCTCTGTCACGCACCCTGTTGGGCGGCCGGGATTCACTGGTGCGGCTGACCAGGCAACAGGTCGGTCTCAAGTACAAGCTGGGCGCCGTCAAACCCGGCCTGGCATTCGATTGCAGCGGGCTGGTGAAATGGGTGATGGCGGCCTTTGACCTGCATCTGCCCCGCACCGCCGCGGAGCAGGCACGTCTCGGCATCGAGGTACCCAGGGACACGGCACATCTCCTTCCCGGGGACCTGCTCTTCTTCGGCCGCGGGAGACGGGTGACCCATATCGGGATCTACGTCGGCGAGGGCAAGTTCGTCCACGCCGCCAATCGCCGGAAAGGCGTCATCGAGAGCGAGGTCTCGCCGGTCAGCTCCCGGTGGTGGAAGGGGGCGCGACGGGTGATCGTGGACGACAGCCTGGCGGCGCTGGTGCGGACCGGGAGTTAGGTGCTGGGTGCTGGGGACTGGGGACTGGGGAAGCTGTTAGCGGTTAGCAGTTAGCAGTTAGCAGTTAGCAGTTAGCAGTTCGCAGTTAGCAACTTCCTCACCAGTACTCCCACCGCCCCCGGGTCACCACATACATCGAGAGACAGGCGTTCGTCACCGCATGGGCGAGGATGAGGTCGCCCAGGTTCCTGGTTCGTCGCATCCAGAAATTGTAAAGCAACCCCGCCGCCAGACCGACATCCCACATCGCTCCGTGCTCGCTCGAGAAGAGCAGCGCGGTGAGCACGAAGCTGGCGGTCGTATAGCGCCCCAGCGGAACCTCCCGAAAGTCGTCCATGTGGTCGATCCATCGTGGCAGCCAGCCCCGCCAAAACAGCTCTTCCACGATGGGCACAAGAACCGCCGCCCGGGCAAAGCGGAGTGTCAGGACGAACGCGTCGGTTCGCGCCGCCTCCGGCAGGGTTCCCTCGACCCGTCCGGTAAAACCATTGGAGAACAGCCACGAGCTCCGAAACTCGGGAAGCAGGACATCCGGTGCGATCCATAGGGCGAAGACCCCGATGCCCAGCGCGATGCTGGTGGACCAGTGCCGCACCCGGAGCGAGATGACGTTGCGGGAGAATACCAGCAGGACGAGGGTGACCAGGCCGATCCGAAGCACCGCTTCGGCGCGAAGGCCGAGCGGCAGCCTGGGCCCCACGGCCAGGAGCAGCATGAACGTCGCAAACGGCGCGACGTAGGGGAGCGAGGGATAGCGGTCGACGAGGCGCATGGAAAAAGCTAACTGCTAACGGCTAACGGCTAACGGCTAACTGCTCTTGACAGTTAGCGGTGAGCGGATAGCAGTTAGCAATTAACCGTCAGAAGGTGTACGACACCTTCGTCAGCACAAACCGCCCCAGATTCGGCACCCCGACGAAGGTCGCGTAATGCTTGTTGAACAGGTTCTGCACGTTCAGCGAGAGCAGCATGTTTCT
>DASRIN010000367.1:0-5046 GCA_035649975.1 Gemmatimonadales bacterium | reverse complement strand
GCACCCCGGACCGGATCAACCGCTGCACCAACGGGTTGACCGCGGTATAGAACGGCTTTTCCAGCGCGCGTAACAGCTTCACGTTGGACTCGTCCTCAGCAGGGGACCAAGGTTCCGAAATTGCCGCGAAAGGATAACTGCCAGAACCGCTTAGGGCAATTGGACACTGCTCTGGTCCAATCGGAATTCATTCGGGATAGAGCAGGAAGGGCCGCCGACGCTCCCGAAATCGCGCCAGTTCGTCTCCCCAGCGCGCGGCAATACGAGACAGAGGAAGCTCCGATTCGATCTCCCGCCGGAGCTCCGGTCCGGCCAGGCGGTCGAATTGGGCCGGCCGAAACGCGAACACAGTCGAGTGGGCCGCGCGGATGGCCGATAACATGTACGCCGCGGTGAGGGTTGGGTCGTATGCGGCGCGGTTGGTTATTCTTAGCCGGACTCCGATCACCAGCGTATCCGAGTACTTGCCGTCGCCCGGCAAACGGGGGGTAAACGCCACCCCGCTGAATGTGACTCCAGGTAGCGAATCCCGGCGGAGCCTTGCGAGCACGGCCACTGTATCGAGCCAGGGAGCGCCCACCTGCTCGAAGGGAGCTTCGCTCCCCCGTCCGACAGACAAGTTGGTGCCCTCAAACAGACAGAGGCCCGGGTAATGGAAGAGACTTTCCAGCGTGCGGAGGTTCAGGCTCGGCGGAACGAACGGCAGCCCGGTCGCATCGAAGGCCATGCTGCGGCGCCAGCCCTTCACCGGCACGACATGCAGCTCCGCCCCGATGGCGAGCACCCGGTTGGCCAACAGCGCCAGCTCTCCGATGGTCATCCCGTGGCGCATGGCGACAGGAAAGCGGGCCACCGCCGAATTGGTGACGCTATCCTGCACATCGCCCTGCGTCACACCTCCGATCGGATTGGGACGATCCAGCACCACGACCGGAAGCCGGGCCCCGGCGGCGGCCTGCATGATGGTTGCCACTGCGGCGGGATAGGTGTAGTAGCGGGCCCCGGCGTCCTGCAGATCCACCACCATAACGTCGACCGTCTCCAGCATGGCCGGCGTTGGCGGGTGCAGCCGAACTCCGTCATGCAGCAGAAAGACCGTCGTGCCGGTGGCCGAGTCGATCTCCTGCCGCCGCTCCGGCGCCACGTCCACATCGATCCTGCCCGCTAGTCCATGCTCTGGGGCAAACACCGCGGTCACTCTTATTCCGGCCCCCAGGAGCCGGTCGAGCCCGCGCATACCGGCGCCGTCGACGCCGGACTGGTTCGTGACCAGGCCCACTCGTCGGTGACGAACCAGACTCAAGCTGTCCGTCAGCAGTACCTCCAGGCCGGGCTGGACTCTGGTCTCGTCGCTGCTCCCGGGCGCTCCGCCGCCCCCCGCTGCGGCGCAGCCGGTGCTCACTCCGAGCAATCCCCAAAACGCCAAGGCTCTGTGCACCTCAAGCACCTCGCACTGGTATTGATCGCGCTGTGGGCATGTGGACCGGCGGGGCCGGTTCCGCAGCCTCAGCCGGCTCAATTCCCCCCGCAGCCGACACCGGCTGAGGTGGATGTGGACGATCTCCTGGAATCGCTTTCGCTCCGGGATCGGATCGCGCAGCTGGTCATGCCCTGGGTGCCGGGTTCCTACGCGGCGTTCGACGACGATGCGTTTCGCCGGCTACAGGCCTGGGTGGACTCGCTGCACATCGGCGGGCTCATCGTGTCTGTCGGCTCGCCGCTCGACGTGGCAACCAAGCTCAACCGGCTCCAGGAGCGCTCCCCGGTTCCGCTGCTGGTGGGCTCCGACCTCGAAGCTGGTACCGCGATCCGGTTGAACGGCGGGACGCCCTTCCCTCCCAATATGGGCGTGGCAGCCACTGGGAGCGACTCCGACGCGTATCAGCTGGGTCGCATCACCGCACTCGAGGGGCGTGCCGTCGGGATCCATCTGGCCTTCGCGCCCGTGGCCGACGTTAACAACAACCCTGCCAACCCGATCATCAATGTCAGGTCTTTCGGCGAGGAGCCCCACGCGGTGGGCCGTCTGGTCGCTGCGGAAATTCGCGGCCTGCAGGAACATGGCATGCTGGCAGCAGCCAAGCACTTCCCGGGACACGGGGACACCGGTACTGACTCTCATATCTCCCTGCCGGTCCTCACTGCCGGCTGGCCGAGGCTTGATTCGGTCGAGCTGGTTCCATTCCGCAGTGCCATCGCAGCCAACGTGGCCGCCGTGATGTCGGCCCACATTGCAGTGCCTCTTCTCGACCGGGGACAGCTCCGCCCAGGAACGGTCGCCCCCAACATCCTGACCGGCCTGCTGCGAGACTCACTCGGCTTTAGCGGCCTGGTGGTAACCGATGCCCTCAACATGGGCGGGATTGCCACCGAGTACGGCGCGGAGGCCGCAGTGCGAGCCTTTCTGGCCGGGTCGGATCTGCTGCTGCAGCCGGCCGATCCCAAAACGGCCATCGATGTAATGGCCGCCGCCGTCACTCGGGGCGAGATCTCCCCCGAGCGCCTCAACCGATCGGTGCGGCGAGTGCTCGAGCTCAAGCGCAAGCTCGGCCTGTTTGTCCGCCGCACCGCACAGCTCGACAGCATTCCGCTGATCGTAGGCCGGGCCGAGTTCCGGACCCAGGCCGAGAGTATGGCCTCTCGCTCGATTGTCCTGGTCAAGGACGTAAACGGAACGGTGCTCAACCTGGAGGACCAGCGCCGGCCGCTCAGCCTGATTACCTATGGCGACGACAATAACCGCGCCATCGGCAACGCTCTGGCTTCGGAGCTTCGGACCCGCGGGTTCTCGGTCGCATCCTTCAAGTTGTGGCCGGCGAGCGGGCCGGCCAGCTACGACTCGGCGCTCAGCGTCATCGCCCGCAGTCCCATCACCGTGTTTGCGGTTTCCGACAAGCCAACGGAATCCCGCGGTACCCTGGGGGTTCCCGATTCGCTGGCAAGCCTGATCACGGTCACCTCGCGGGCGCGGCCCACTATCCTGGTCTCGCTGGGGAATCCGTATCTCATCAGCCAGCTACCGGACGTCTGGTCCTACCTCATCGCCTGGCGGGCCACGTCGGTGGCGGAGCAGGCGGTGGCCCGGGCCTTAGCCGGAATAGCTCCAATTACTGGCCGGCTGCCGATCTCCATCCCGCCCACATACTCCCGCGGTTGGGGGTTGCAGCGGGAAGCTCCTTGAAACGTGCCTGGCTCGCGCTGGCTCTCGTGGTGGCGGCATGCGGTCCGGCGGAACGGGTGAATCCGGTTTCTCCAATGCCGCGGCTGAGCACCGACTGGCTTCCCGTGATGAGCTATCTCGATTCGGTGATTGCGGCGGGAGCAGCGCCGGGAGCGGTGGTCGCCGTTTCGCACCGGGGTGACCGGTTCATCTTCGGCACCGGTACGCTTGGCTCCGACGACACCACGCGGCCCGGAGGGAGCACCATATATGACCTTGCCTCGCTCACGAAAGTGGTGGCGCTCACCCCGGCGATCATGCTCGCGGTTTCCGAGGGCAGGCTCGCACTCGACACCGCCGTCCAGCAGTACGTCCCGGCTTTCGCTGGACCGGACAAGGAGCAGGTCACTGTCCGCATGCTGCTGGCGCACGTATCGGGGCTTCCTGCATGGCGCCCACTTTATCGAGAGGCCCGGAGCCGGAATGAAGCCTTCGCCCTGGTGGACACCACCCCGCTGTCGGCCGTGCCCGGGACCCAGGCAGTGTATTCCGATCTCGGAGCGATTCTGCTCACCCAGGCGGTCGAGAGTGCTTACGGTGAGCGGATCGATTCGCTGGTAGAGCGGCGACTGTTCCGGCCCCTCGACCTCGCTTCCCTGCGCTATCTTCCTCCCCCCGCCTGGCACAACCGGATTGCGCCGACTGAGCTCGACCCCTGGCGGGGCCGAGTGCTTCGGGGTGAGGTCCACGACGAGAACGCGGCGATTATGGACGGAGTCTCCGGTCACGCCGGGCTGTTCGGGTCAGCGGAGGATTTGCTGACGTTCGCGGAGTGGGTGCTGGATCAGGCGGTCGTCCGACCGTCCGTCTTTGCCGAATTCACCACCCGCCAGCCACTGGGAGACCGCGCCCTCGGCTGGGACATGCCCTCTGAAAGCGGCAGCAGTGCCGGCCGCAAGCTGTCGCCCTCCAGCATCGGCCATACCGGCTTTACCGGTACCTCCCTCTGGATCGACCCGGAGCACGATCTCGCGATTGTGCTGCTCAGCAACCGGGTGCACCCGACTCGCGACAACCCCCGCTGGGGCCCGGTGCGGGCCGCAGTCGCGGATCTGGTGATGACCACTCTCTTCGAGGACGCCCCATGACGCTCGCGTTCAGCGATTGGATCATCGTGGTGGTCTACTTCATTGCGTCCGCCGGTGTGGCCCTGGTCTACACCCGACGAGCCAGCCAGTCCCTGGACGAATACTTCGTGTCCGGCCGGGCGCTGCCCTGGTGGCTGGCGGGGACGTCGATGGTGGCCACCACCTTCGCCGCAGACACCCCGCTGGTGGTTGCGGGTCTGGTCGCCAAGTACGGCGTGGCCGGAAACTGGCTCTGGTGGAACGGCGCGCTCACCGGGATCCTGACCGTGTTCTTCTTCGCCCGGCTCTGGCGCCGGGCCGGCGTCCTCACCGACCTGGAGTTCGCCGAGATCCGGTATGGCGGAAAGCCTGCCGCCGTGCTGCGGGGCTTTCGCGCACTGTATCTCGCCATTCCGATCAACCTGATCATCATGGGCTGGGTCACCCGCGCCATGGTGATGGTCCTTCACATCACACTCGACATCAATCCCTGGACTGCGGCCATCCTGCTCTTCGGCGTCACAGGCGTGTACTCGATCTTTTCGGGACTCTGGGGCGTGGTAGTCACCGACACCTTCCAGTTCGTGGTGAAGATGGTCGGCGTCATCGTGCTGGCGGTGTTCGCGGTGGAATCGGTCGGTGGCCTCGACGCCATGGTCCGCCAGGCCAGCGCCCACTTCGGGTCCTACGAGGCAGCGTTCAGTGTGCTGCCCCCAATGGACAAGGCCTGGCTGCCGGTCAGCACGCTGATCGTGTTTC
>DASRIN010000366.1:0-4630 GCA_035649975.1 Gemmatimonadales bacterium | reverse complement strand
GAGTTCCATGGCCGATTCGATGCCGCGCTGGCCCGGATCCGGCAGCAGGCGGGGCAGCTGCACCCCTTCTTCATCGATGACCAGGCGATCAAAACCAGCGAGGATCCGCTGGTGGACCGATCTCCCATCGACACCACGGTGGTACTCGGCCGGTTCCATGCCGCGACCGCGGGCCACGTGGATGCGGCAGTCAAAGCCGCGCGCAGAGCTCAAGGTGGCTGGGGCGTCTGCCCTTGGCCGGAGCGAGTGGGGATCCTTCGCCGGGCCGCCACCATCATTCGCGAACGCAAGTACGACCTGGCGGCCCTGATGAGCCTCGAGGTCGGCAAGAGCCGGCTGGAGGCGATGGGTGACGCCGAAGAGTCCGCCGACCTGATCGACTACTACTGCCAGCAGATGGTGGACGCTGATGGCTTCGTTCGCCAGATGGCGCAGATAACTCCGGTAGAACGGAACACGGACGTACTTCGCCCCTACGGGGTGTTTGTTTGCATTGCGCCGTTCAACTTTCCGCTGGCCCTCTCAGCGGGAATGTCCTCGGCGGCGCTGGTGGCGGGGAACGCCGTGGTATACAAACCGGCGGAGGATACGCCGTGGACCGGTCTCATGCTGTACCAGGTATACCGGGACGCGGGGGTGCCATCGGGGGTGTTCAACTTCCTGACCGGGCGGCGGGAGGAGATCGGCGATCCGCTGTGGCAGCACCCGGGCGTGGATGGTGTGGTGTTTACCGGGTCCAAGCAGGTGGGCATGCGGATCCACTCGGGCATGAGTCAGCGATGGATCAAGCCCTGCCTGCTCGAGCTCGGCGGCAAGAATGCCACCACTGTGCTCAGCAGCGCCGATCTCGACGCGGCCGCCGAAGGGGTGATGCGGTCGGCCTTCAGCCTGCAAAACCAGAAGTGCAGCGCGACCTCCCGGGTCTACGCCGAGCGTTCGGTCCTTACTCCCTTCCTCGAGCGGCTTATCGAGAAAACCCGGGCCATCCGCATGGGTGATCCCTCGGAGCGCGACGTGTTCTTCGGGCCGGTCATCAACCAGCGGGCGGTGGAGCGGTTCGAGCGAGCGGTCCAGCAGGCCCGTGCTGAGGGGAACATCGTCATGGGAGGAGAGCGGCTCCGGGGAGGCATCTTCGATCGTGGCTTCTTCGTCGCCCCGACGATCGCGCGCTTACCGCTCCAGAGCACGCTGTTCAAAGAGGAGCTGTTCGTGCCGTTTGTTGTTGTCGGCGAGGTCTCCGGACTGGATCAGGCGATCGCGGAGACCAACAGCACCGAGTACGGGCTGACCGCTGGGATCTTCTCGGAGGATAAGGCCGAGGTGGCGCGCTTCTTCGACCAAGTCGAAGCCGGGGTATGTTATGCCAACAAGCGGACCGGAGCGACCACCGGTGCGTGGCCCGGCGCCCAGCCCTTCTGCGGCTGGCGAGGCTCAGGGTCCACCGGGAAGGGCGGATGCGGGCCCTACTACGTTGCCCAGTTCATGCGAGAGCAGAGCCGCACAGTCATCGAAGGTTAACGGATCCACTATGCCCCAGCGCGACTATCCCAGAATCGTGGTTCCTCCACCGGGACCGAAGGCCCAGTCCGTCGTGGCGAGAGACGCCGAATGGACCAGCACCTGTTACATCAAGGAATATCCGCTGGTGGTGTCCCGAGGCAGCGGCGTCATGGTGGAGGATGTGGACGGCAACCGCTATCTCGACTTCATGGCCGGGATCGCCGTCTCGTCGACGGGATACGGGCATCCCCAGGTCGTCAGCGCGGTCAAGAACGCGGCCGACCGGTTCCTGCATATCTGTGGGTCCGACTTCTATTACGAAGGAATGGCGGCGCTCTGCGAGCGACTTGCCCGGCTGGCGCCAGGAGCTTCGAAGAAGCGGGTATTCCTCACCAACTCGGGGACCGAGGCCGCCGAGGCCGCCATCAAGCTGGCTCGCCACGCGACCCGCCGCACCGCGATCATCGCCTTCCGCGGCGCCTTTCACGGACGCACCACTGGAGCGGTGACCCTGACCTCCAGCAAGGCGCGCCAGCACGCCGGCTTCGGCCCGCTGCTGCCGGATGTGCACCACGTCCCCTTTGCCTATCGCTACCGCTGCCAATTCTGCGGCAACGAGCCCGCCTGCAACCGTGGCTGCATCGATGTGATCGAGAAGGACCTGTTTACCCGTCACCTCGATCCTCGCGATGTGGCAGCCATCTTCATGGAGCCGATCCAGGGCGAGGGCGGCTACGTCGTGCCCCCTCCCGGGTACCTGGCCGACCTGCGGGCTCTGTGCGACCGCTACGGCATTCTCCTGGTGGCCGATGAAGTGCAGTGCGGGGTGGGCCGAACCGGAAAGATGTTCGCCTGCGAGCACGAGGGGATCGAGCCGGACATCCTGCTCACTGCCAAGGGACTCGGCTCGGGCATGCCCATCGGCGCCATGGTGGCGAAGGAGTCCATTACTACCTGGGAGAGCGGCTCCCATGGATCGACCTTCGGCGGCAATCCGGTGTGCTGCGCCGCGGCGCTGGCGACGCTGGACCTGGTTGAGAACGGCCTGATGGCCAATGCGGCGCGCCTGGGAGAACGGCTGCTAGCGGGCGCCTGCAAGCTCATGGCCAATCACTCGAGCATCGGAGATGTCCGCGGTCGCGGGCTAATGGTGGGGCTCGAGTTCGTGAAGGATCGCGCCACCCGAGAGCCCGCGCCGGATCTGGTGCACGAGCTGGTGCAGCGGGCCTTCCGCCGGGGCCTGCTGCTGCTCGGGGCCGGCAAGAGCTCGCTCCGCCTGGCGCCACCGCTGGTGATCGACGAACAAGATCTGGATACCGCACTCGGCATGATCGACACCTGCCTCGGCGAGATCGCTTGAGCGCTCGCTCCAAGGTGGTCAGCATGCGGGAGGCGGTGGCTCAGCACGTCCATGATGGGGACACCGTCGTCATCGAGGGGTTCACCCATCTGATCTGCTTCGCTGCCGGACATGAGATCATCCGCCAGGGCCGCCGGGATCTCACCTTGTGCCGGCTTACCCCGGACCTCATCTACGATCAGATGATCGCTGCCGGCTGCGCCCGGAAGCTGGTCTTCTCCTGGGCCGGGAATCCGGGCGCGGGTTCGCTGCATGCATTCAGGCGGGCGGTGGAAACCGGAACCCCACCGCTGGAGCTGGAGGAGTACTCTCACTTCGGGATGGTGGCACGGTTCAGCGCCGGGGCGGCCCGGCTGCCTTTCTGGGTCCTGCGCAACTACGGGGGCACCGACCTTCCCGAGGTGAATCCGCTCATCCGTACCGTTCGCTGCCCCTACACCGGGGAAATGCTGGCGACGGTGCCGGCGCTGAATCCCGATGTCACCATCATCCATGCGCAGCGGGCGGATACGGAAGGCAATACCCAGATCTGGGGGCTGATCGGCGTGCAGAAAGAGGCTGCGTTTGCCTCCCGCCGGGTGATCGTGGTGGTGGAAGAGCTGGTAGATGAGTCCACCATTCGCGCGGACCCCAACCGCACGCTCATCCCCGGTTTCATCGTCGACGCGGTCGTGGTCGAGCCCTGGGGGGCGCATCCCTCTTACGCCCAGGGTTATTACGACCGGGACAACGACTTCTACATCGCCTGGGAGCCCACCTCGCGCAATCCGGCCGCGCTCGCACAATATCTGGACGAATTCGTGTACGGGGTGCGGGACAGGAGCGAATATGTGGCGAAGTGCGGAAACCTGGAGCGGCTGAGAGCGTCCGAGCGGGTGTGTGCGGGGGTTAACTATGGGTTCTGATCTGATTGTCACCCTGAGCGGAGCGAAGGGGCGGAGCATTAATACGGCTTCGGCGCCTTCGCTGCGCTCAGGCTGACTCCCAGTACAGTCTGGTGGAGTACACTCCAGCCGAGATGATGACTGCCGTCGCCGCCCGGGAGCTGCGGGACGGCGAAGTCGTCTTTGTCGGCATCGGACTACCCAACCTGGCCTGCAATCTGGCCCGGGCCACTCACGCCCCTAACCTGGTGCTGATCTATGAGTCGGGCGCGGTCGGAGCGGTGCCCGAGCGGCTGCCGGTCTCGATCGGCGACCCGGCACTGGTCACCGGGTCGCTCATGGTCTGCAGCATGGCGGACGTGTTCCAGTCCCTGCTTCAAAATGGACGCATCGAGGTCGGGTTTCTCGGTGGGGCGCAGATCGACCGCTATGGCAACATCAACACTACCGTGGTCGGTCGCTACAGCCGTCCGACTGTGCGCCTGCCAGGGAGTGGAGGGGCCGCTGAGATTGCCATCCACGCGCAGCGAACGGTAGTGATCAGCCGGCTGGACCGGAGAGCGTTCCCCGAAGCCGTGGATTTCGTCACCAGTCCGGGACACCGCAGCAAGGGAAAGACCCGCCGCGAGCTGGCCATGCCGGGTGCCGGTCCCACCCGGGTGGTGACCGATAAGGCGCTGCTCGAGGTGGAGCCGGAGAGCGGCGAGCTGGTTCTGTCCGGCCTCTATCCCGGTATTCAGACCGATGAGGTCAAGAATGGAGTAGGGTGGCCGCTCCGGTGCCGAGCTCATGTGGATGAGGTAGAGCCGCCGACCGCACGCGAACTGCACCTGCTGCGTGAGGTGCTTGATCCCCAACGGCTGTATCTCAAGCGATGAAACACTGT
>DASRIN010000365.1:0-10826 GCA_035649975.1 Gemmatimonadales bacterium | reverse complement strand
AATTCCCCCCATCAGCTGTAGCAGGGTCGACTTGCCGCTGCCCGACGGACCGGTAACCGCAATGAATTCGCCCCGCTGAATTTCCAGTGAGACACCCCGCAGCGCGTGGACTGCTTCACCACCGTTCATCGGGTAGTCTTTGGACACTCCGCTGGCCACCAGGACCGGGCCGGGTGGAATCGTCGCGGTCACGTAGCCTCGGCCCGGAGAGTCGCCGCCACCGGGGATGTGGCGGCGAGCCAGGCTGGGTACAGCGCAGCAAGCGTACCGGTCAGGAGGAGAACGATCCCTGCCGTGGCCAGGCTGTCCCGCCGAGGCACGAAAAACGAGAACGCGGCCGGTAGCCCGGGAAAGCTGGTCAAAATGCCATCCAGATAGCGCGCGGTGACGAGTCCGAGGACAATTCCGATGATCGACCCTACTGTGGTGAGGACGGCCCCCTCCAGCATGATCTCGCGAACGACCGTGCGGCGGCTGATGCCCAGCGCGCGCAGCGTGGCAATCTCTCCCAGGCGTTCGTTCACGTTGATGGTGAGCAGGGTGCCGATCAGCAGCACCGTCACGACCAGGCTCATGGAGCCGAGGATGTACGCCAGCTGGCGGAAGTAGACCAGCCGCTGCTTGAAGTGGCGCACCAGATCGGCGACGCTATTTACCTCCAGCTGGGGAAACTCCCGGCGCAGGCCGGCAGCGACCGTAGCAGCCAGGCTATCGTCCTCCGCCCGGACCGTGAGCAGGGATGCGCGATCGTCGCGCCGCTGGCCCGCCAGCGACTGCATGACCGACAATACCGTGCCGACCGAGGGCTGGCCCCGATAGTCGTACACCCACCGCACGATGCCGCTCACTTTCAGAGTGCGGCCCAGCCGCTCGGTGACCACCTGCGGGTCCAACCGGCCGATCAGGGTCACGCTGTCGCCCACCGCCGCGTGCAACAGGCGGGAGGCCGGCTCGCTGAGCAGCACACCGGAGCTGTCACCGGGAGCGAGATCCGACCCCGAGAGCATGGTATAGAGTGCCTGGGCCTCGGGCTGAATGCCGTACCCGAAGAGTGTGACCAAAGAATCTCCTCTGCGGGCGTGCAGCGAGGTTCCCAGGACTGCCCCAGCAGCCGCCACCGCCGGCACCCGCCGGATGGCCTCAACCAGACGGCCGGCACCGGTGAGAGTCGCCTCGGTGTCGAAGGGCAGTGTGCCTTTGGGAGTGAGGCGAATCTGGTAGCCTCGAGACAGCAGCAGCTCGGTGAAGGAGCGCTCAATCCCCCCACTCAGCATGACCATGTCCAGCAGTAGCGCGGCGGAGATCGCTATGCCGGCCACCGAGAGCACGGCGCGCAAACGGTGACGGCGCAGACTCTTCAGACCCCAACCCAGCCCGCTCATCCGCGGCCCCAGAGTACCAGCGGCTTGGTGTGCACCAGCCTCCATGCGGCCACTGCGCCCGCCCCCGCCCCAAGAACCAGCGAGAGCATCACGCTGAACCAAATGATGTCGGGGGTGATGAGGGAGAAAGTGAGCAGGGTATCGAAAAATCGGCGATAGTAGGCGTTGGTGGCGGCCCCTGCCAGATAGGCCAGGCCGGTGCCGAGCAGGGACCCCAGAGCGGCTACCAGGACTGCCTCGAGCAGAAGGGCCCCGAAGATGGTCCGGCGGCGGACGCCGACAAACCGCATCACTGCGGCATCGAGCCGCCGCTCCTCGACCTTGAGCAACATGATGCAGAGCAGGAACACCGCGCTCGCCACGATGGTGATGATGGCGATAGCCCGGTGAAACCGGCTCACCACCCGGAAGGTCTGCGAAGACTCCGAGGCAATCACCCGGGAGCTGTGGGCCCGGTATCCGTAGGCGCTGCGGTTGAGGCGGGCAGCGGCCGAATCTGCAGAAATACCGCCCCTGAGGCCGATACTTAGACGATCCACCCGGTCCGGGGTGCCCAGCAGGCGGGTGAGGTCCGGCAGGTGCATTCGCAGGTGCCACTCGCCTTTGGCGATTTCGGCTGGATCGGACCTGGGCTCGTAAATGGCAGCGACAACGCCGGCGAACCGGATCGAGTCGGCCGCTGGGCCGAGGCGTATGGTGTCTCCGACCGCGAGGTCCAGCTCGCTGGCCAGCCGGCGCTCGATGGCAATCTCCGGCAGCTGGGCGGGCAGCCGGGTGGACAGAGTCATGGTCACAAGGACCAGGAGTCTTCCAGATTGCCGAACGAGTGGGGTCATAACTTCCTTTCAGCCGGGATCGGTCGGCTGGTTAGAGCCTGCGTCGTAAGGTAGTTAGGGCGATTCAGTCCCTGGCTTTAATTGCAACTGAGGAGCTCTCATGGTCGCGCAGAGCCCGAGGGTAGCAGTGCTGGGCATGACCGAATTGGGACGGGGATGGGCCACACTCGTGTCCGGGGCTGGGTGGCCGGTGACCATTTACGACCCGGACGCGGCGCTGCTGCACAGCGGTGAGGAGGAGATCGCCAGCCGGAGGCGTCACTCCGTCGGCTCAGGCATTCCGGCCATGCGGGACGAACGGGAGGATCCCGGATCCAACGGGCCACGGCTGGGACGCAGCCTGCTGGACACGGTGACCAACGCGGACTGGATCATCGATGCCACTCCGGGTGACCTCCTGCACCGCCAGCGCCTGCTGGAGCAGGTGGAGCGGGCGGCTCGGCTCGCCGCCATCGTGACCAGTAGCGCCCCAGGAGTTTCTCCGACCGACCTCTGCGCCCGGCTGCGGCGGCCCACCCGGCTGCTGGTGGCTTACGCCCTCGAGCCGGTCGAGCATATCCCAGCGATCGAGGTCGTGCCGGGACCGCAGACCGACCCGGCCGTCCTGGACGAGCTGCGTCACTGGCTCCGGAAGCTGGGCCGGCTGCCGGTGGTGTTGCGGAAGGAAGTCCCCGGCAATGCGACGGGGAGGATCGCGGTGGCGGTGTGGCGGGAGTGCATCCGGCTGGTGCTTGACGGGGTACTCGAGGTTCGCGACGTGGACGCGCTGATGTCCTCGGGATTGGCCGCCGGCTGGACCGCAGCGGGACCCTTTCAGACGGTCTACCTGGCGGCCGGGGAGCGGCAGACCGCCCAGCTTAGCGCCATGCTGCGGGCCCTGGAAACCCGCTGGGAAGGCGATACCAGCTTTCAACTCTCGCACAGCGAGCACCAGCACCTGATCCGGCTGATCGAGCGGGCCTACGACGGCGAAGCCGATGTGCTCAAGGGGGCGCGGGACGAGCGGCTGGCGGAGCTGAGGAGAATCGTTGGTTACTGACGCTTGAAGGGGTGCTCGAGACTGAGATAGAGGAAGACCGCGTTGTTCAGCTCCGCCGGATGCAACCCGATTGTGTAGGCGATCCCAGGGACTATCTGCAGGTCTCCGGCCAGATCGAACGCGGCGCGGATCCCGGGGTTCAGCAAAAAGAACTCCTCCCGATCGGTTACACTCTCTCCCACCACTGATTCCGTACTGAGCCAGACCGTCTCCAGCACCAGATTCAATGCTGGCCGCATCAGCCAGATGGCGCTGGCGCCGAGATTGATGCTGGTCGTGGTGGCCTGGGCGCCCAGCGCATTGTGGGCGTTGGGACTGAGCGTCGCGCCTGCGTTCCAGTGAGTGGTGAAGGCCGGCCCGAGGACGAGCGTCAGAGGAAGGTTTGCCTGATAGCTCACCCCTCCGGTTCCCCGCTCGAATTCATCATCGCCGGTGGGAAACAACACGCTGAAGCGAGGCGCCATTACGGTGCGCGCCTCGGGGTTGCCGATCAACTGATAGCGATAGTTCAGAGCGACATCCGCGAGCCCGGTGCCGGTATCTTCAGCATGCTGAACCGGAATAGTGTAGCTGAGCTGGTGACGGATGCCGCCGAGGGGCCATTCCTGAGTGAAGGAGTAGTTCCAGTCGCCCCCGGAGGAGAGAGAAAACGCGTTGATGTGCTGGACGACTCCAGCCTCCTGGTTGTAGGCCTCCTCCAACAGGAAACTGTTGTCCTGGATCTGCGCAGAGAGAGAGGATGGAAGTACGAGGAGGAAAGCGTAAGCGGTAAGCGGTAAGCGGTGAGCGGGCCCTGCCCTATCGGCCTTACTCGGGTTGGACCGCTCAGCTGAGAAGTTGCTCCTCAAAGTCCTCACGCCGGGACCAAGAGACCGGTGAGGTACATGATCACCATACCCGCGAGCACACCGGCTACGTTGAGCGGCGCCTGGAGTGCGGCTCCCGACTGGCGGGCAAAGAGTCGTCCCAGCTCATAGACCACCTGGGCGATGGCTCCGGCCCCAACCGCGAGGAACAAGGTGGTCCACGCCGGAGAGTAGGTGAACCCACCGATCCAGGCTCCCAATACGGTGGGAAGACCCGCGAGAATACCGAGGAGGATGAGAGAGCGGAGCCGGGGACGTTCCTGCGCCAGCGGCGTAACAATGCCGAGCCCCTCGGTGGTGTTATGCAGCAGGAACCCGATCACCAGGAAGGTGCCCAGCGCGATCTCTCCACTGGCATACGAGGTACCGATCGCCAGCCCCTCTCCCAAATTGTGCAGCCCGATGCCCAGCGCGATGAGGGCGGCTACATACAGCGGCGACCGTTCCCCCCGCTCCCTGGCACGCCACCGGCCGACCGCAGCCAACAGGAGCGGCGTTCCCACCGCACCCAGCAGCACCAGGGCATGACCCTGGAACGCGGCCGGCACCAGACTGGCGGTTTCCGTCGCTTCGATCAACGAGCTGACGCCGAGGAAGATGAGCAGGCCAATGGTGAGGCTCAGGAGGAAATCGATCCAGCGACGTCCCACCGACCGTACGAAGGGCAGCCACAGAAGTCCGATAAAGACCGGAATTACCCCCGCGTAGACTCCGAGCAGGGCGAAGGTGGTCAGGTATCGGGCATCGATGGCGGGTGAGCGGGTGGCGACCGCCACCTCGCCGGTGAAGGTCAAGCCAGTGCTGCTGACCAGGGCCACGCTGTGAGGCTCTCCCTCTACCCAGGGGTAGGGAATGGTGATGATCCGGCTCTCCAGCCGCTCCAGGGTCCGGCTGCCGTTCAGGCTGTGAACCCAGTTGGCATCGTCCACCATGACCTGCGCCACGGTGACCGGCTCGGGCCCACCGTTGACCACCTCCACTTCCATGAGCCCGGCCTGCGGCAGCCGGATGCGCTCCACCGTCAGTTGTTCGACCGGTGGGAAATTCTGCCGAAATACTCCGAGCGGGCCGACCCGAAGGAAGACCGCGACCAGGGCCGCGAGCAGTACCAGCGGCGCGAGACCCTTGAACCAGAGGGGAACCCCGCGCTGAGTCGCACCTATCGAAGGGGCAGCTGCGAGCGGAGTGCTGTCCGGCTGCACCGGCATCTCGAGCTTAGACATGGGGAGCCTGCACCAGGAAGACGCCGCTCCAGCCCAGCTCCGCGAATTCGCTCTGGTGAGCGTGGAACATGAAAGGACCGGTGTGTTTGTAGGTGAATTCCAGTACGGCCCGCTCACCCTGGCACAGGGCCACAATGTCGGTCCATTCGTAACGCTCGAGGTCGGTACCCGTCCGGTAGAGGCGGAACAGGTTGCCGTGCAGGTGGAAGGAGTTGAGCAGGTCGAACTCGGTCACGTTCACCAGATACACCCGCACCAGCTCGCCTTTCTGCAGAGTGATCGGATGCTTCTGGTAGTGGAAAGCGACCGTGTTGACCGCATATACCTCATTCTCGCCGTCGATGTTGGTATCGAATCCGTTCATCACCATCACCAGTTCCCGCGCCGGCGGCCGAGGAGTCCTGGGATCGATGATGAACGCGCCGTACAACCCCTTATGGATGTGGCGCTTGATAGGGACCGTGTGGCAGTGATACAGGTGGAGTCCGAATGGCTCCGCATCGAACTCGTACACGTAGCTCCGCCCCGGGTGCACCGGCTCGAAAGCACCGTCCATGTTCGAGGGGTGGATACCGTGAAAATGAATGCTGTGGGAGTGGTGGCCGCGATTGGTGAAGCGCACCCGGATCCGGTCTCCCTCAGTGCAACGAATCGTGGGTCCCGGTACCTGACCGTTGTAGGTCCAGGCGGGATAGAACACACCCGGAGCCACCTCGATCTCCCGATCTTCGGCGACCAGGTCGTACTCCCGCAGGATCTGGCCGGAGGGCAGCCGGGAGACGTTTCCAGTGTCGAACTCGGTCAGAAACCGGGTCGGGTCCGGAGTACCGGGGGCGAGTTGACCCACGGTCATCATGTCGTGGTGAGAAGCCTGGCCCTGCCCAGCTTTGGCATCTCCCTGAGCCAGGCCGGGGAGCGCGAGCACCGTTCCGCCGGCCGCCAGTCCCACCGTGCCCAGGGCGCCGGCTTTCAGCAGATCTCTTCGGGTTAACGACGGTTCCGACATTGGTTTCGCTCCGGGCAGATCAGCCGGTGAAGGTGCCTGCTTAAGCCATCCAGATTCGAAATGTTCCCAGCAGCAGCCAGGCGTTCAGTCCAACGATCGTGGCTGCCACCCCCCAGGCCAGCGCCGCGAGAGGCCTGCTGTTCACGAACTCACCCATCTTCCGGCGCTGACTGGTGAAAAACACCAACGGGACCACCGCAAAGGAGAGCTGAAGGCTCAGGATCACCTGGCTCAGGATGAGCAACCCGCCGGCGCCCCGTTCGCCGTACAGAGCGGTGACGATCACTGCCGGGACGATGGCGATGAGCCGGGTAATGAGCCGTCTGAGCCATGCCGGAAGCCGGATGTTGAGAAAGCCCTCCATTACGATCTGGCCGGCCAGGGTTCCGGTAATGGTGGAGTTCTGCCCCGAGGCCAATAGCGCCACGGCAAAGAGAGTGCTGGCGAGCGTGGTCCCCAGCAGCGGCGTCAGCAGGTGATAGGCGTCCCCAATGTCGGCCACGTCCTGGTGGCCGGTGTTATGGAACGTGGCCGCGGCCAGAATCAGAATGGCGGCGTTGATGAAGAACGCGAACAGCAGTGCTACCGTCGAGTCCAAGGTGGCGAACCGGATAGCCTCCCGTTTCGACGGAGCATCAGGCAGCACCTTGCGAGTCTGCACGATGGACGAGTGCAGATACAGGTTGTGCGGCATGACCGTGGCGCCGAGGATGCCGATCGCGATATAGAGCATCATCGGGTTGGTCACGATCTGCGCGGTAGGCACCAGGCCCCTTGCAATGGCGGCGATCTCCGGTCGAGCCATGGCCACCTCCACCGCGAAGCACACCCCGATGGTGGCCACCAGGGTGATCACGAACGCCTCGAGGTAGCGGAAGCCCTTGTTCTGCAGCAGAAGGATGAGCAGCACGTCGAACGCCGTGAGGCACACCCCCCAGATCAGCGGGATGCCAAACAGGAGGTTGAGCGCGATGGCGGATCCGATCACCTCAGCCAGATCGCAGGCGGCAATGGCAATCTCGCACAGCACCCAGAGGCCGAAGCTGACCGGACGCGAATAGTGATCCCGGCAGGCCTGGGCCAGGTCGCGGCCGGTGGCAATGCCGAGTTTGAGCGCCAGCGCCTGGAGCAGGATGGCCATCAGGTTGGACAGCAGAATTACGCTCAGGAGTACGTAGCCGAACCGGGCCCCGCCCGCGAGGTCGGTAGCCCAGTTGCCGGGGTCCATGTACCCCACGGCCACCATGTACCCGGGTCCGGCGAAGGCCAGCGCCTTGCGCCAGAAAGAGACTCCTCTCGGGATCTCGACCGAGTGGTAGGACTCGGGGAGGCTGGGTAGGGTTCGGGGATACCGCCAGGCCAGCTCGTTGATCGGCGGGGTAGACGCAACGCTCATACGTCAGCCGTCTTGGCGCACTGAAGCACATGCCCCAGCTCCCGCCCAATTACGTGCTGCTGGCCGGCAACCTCGATGGTCACCAAGTCGTCAAAGGGCTGACGGTCCACCACGGTCACCCGGGCACCGGGCACCAGCCCCAGAGAAGCGATGTAGCGCAGCCGCTCCGGCTCGCTGGCATGGACGCGGTGAACTTCCACAGTCTCTCCAACCGCTATGTCCGACAGTGGGGTGCAGGACAGCTCCTGGATCGACCCATCGGCGGCCGGGATGGGGTCGCCGTGGGGATCGACCACCGGGTTCCCCAGAGCGCTGGCCATCCGCTCAACCAGGGTATCCGATACCGCATGCTCCAGCCGCTCAGCCTCTTCGTGGACCGTGTCCCAGGAGTAGCCCAGAAACTCGACTAGGTAGGCCTCGATAAGCCGGTGCCTGCGAACCATCCGAAGGGCTGCACGCCTTCCCTCCTGGGTGAGCTGAACACCCCGATACGGGATGTGCTCCAGCAGCCCATGCTCTGAAAGGCGCTTGACCATCCCGGTTACCGATGGGGGGGACAGCGCCAGCAGATGGGCGATCTCACTGGTCGAAGCCGCCCGGCCTTCCGGGGACAGCTGATAGATGGCTTTGAGGTAGTCTTCTACCGACCGGGTCAGTGACTCGCTGGCGGCTGCGGCACTCACACTAAGCTCCAATTTAGGACAGCCTAATACTGTGTTAAGATGGTGCTAATGTCAAGTTTGCCCCGGGCAAAAGTCCGGGGCCTAAGATCCAAGGCTGGCTACTGTAAGTGCTTGAGTAGTGCGGTCAGGATCCTCTCAGTCATGCCCCACACGATCCCGTCCTCCAGCTCGAAGGCGGGAACCACCCGGCTCTGGCCGGCCACCTCCAGCCGAACAGGATGCCAGGTATCGGGACGGAGGAGGTGGCTGAGGGGTACCCAGGTAGTGGCCGTGACCTCGGGGTTGAGCGATATCCTGGGTCGGGAGCTTACCAGAAAGACGTACGGCCGCACCGCAATCGGTGGGAGCACGGGAGTGCGCGGCACGACGTCCTCGAGACTGCCGACCAGGTCGGGAGCGGTCAGCAGGAGGCCGACTTCTTCCCTGGTCTCTCTTATAGCGGTGGAGAGCAGGTCCGGATCTTCCGGTTCTCGACGGCCACCGGGGAGAGCCATATGACCGGACCAGGGATCGCCGACCCGTTCCGCCCGGCGGATCAGGAGAATCGCCTCGGGATCAGGGGCGATGACGGCGGCCACCGCAGCCCAGATCAGCGTGGGATCGTCGGCGGCATCCGGCCGGGCTACAGCCAAGCCGTCGCGCAACCGGTGCAAGCGCCCGGTCAGAGGGGCGGATGGCTCGGCCGGGCTCACGCGGACAGACCCGTCAGCCGCTCACTCACCCCCCAAAGCCGTCGCGCTGCGGCCTCATCGTAGGATTCGTGCGACGAGCGAATGGCCCGACTCTTCTCGAAATACTTGCCGGTAACTCCTTCCACATCGGGCGAGGTCGCCAGGTATATGCTGGTTTCGGCTCCCTGTTCGGGGCTGGCACCGAAGCTGCTGGCAGACCCACCTCCGGCTCGGGGAACGCCCATGTAGTCGGCCAGCATCCCGGTAGCTACGACACCCGGGCTCAGGCAGTTGGCCGTGACCCCGCTTCCCTTCAACCGGCGGGCGAGCTCATAGGTGAACAGGATATTGGCCAGCTTGGACCGGCTATAGACCGCCCGGGGGTGGTAGTCACCCTTCGATTGAAGGTCGTCGAAGTGGAGCCCGGCACCGGCATGGGCGCCGGAAGAAACGTTGATGATGCGCGACGGCGCCCCGGCCTTGAGCTGCGACAGGAGAAGGTTGGTCAGGAGAAAATAGGCCAGGTGGTTGAGGGCGAACTGCAGCTCGAGCCCGTCCACCGTGACCTCCCGGCGCGGGGCAATTACACCGGCGTTGTTGATGAGCACGTGCACTCGGAGGTAGCGCCTGGTCAGCTCGGCGGCGGCTTCCCGGATTGACGCCTGGGAGGACAGGTCGGCGCCGACTACCACGGGAGCCACTGGGGCCCGAGCGGCGATTTCCCGGGCGACGGTCTCTCCGTCCTCCCTGCGGCGGGCGATCAGGATGGTGGTGGCGCCCAGTTGTGCCAGACCTTCCGCGGTGGCTCGGCCGATGCCTCGGGTGGCACCGGTGACGATGCAGACCCGGCCGGACATGTCCACGGGCCGCTTCATGGAACCGGCTGCAGGTGCTCGGAGAACCAGCTGACGCTGGCATCGAAGACTGAATCGAGCTCCGATGTCGCCGAGCGCCAGGGATGGGTGGCGCCGAACGTGTGCCCTCCGCCTTCAATGGGGAGGAGCCTGGTCCGCTCGCTTGGTGCAGCAGCCGCGAGTGCTTTGGCCTCGCCGAATGGCACGGACTCGTCCCGGGTACCGTGGAGGATGAGCCAGGGGACCTGGATGCGACCGGCGGCGGCTTCGATATCCAGTGCCCGGGCGTTTTGCTCGATGTCGTCCAGGACGTTGGTGTAGAGCGGGAGAATCTGACCGGTGCGCGCGTTCTTGATCTCGGTCCGCCCGGCAGCCCGCCAGCCGGCCCGCTCTTTCTCCGGCCACCGGTCCACCCCGAAGATAGCCGCCCAGGTGACCAGCGCCTGAACCCGGGAATCGCGCGCGGTTTGCAGGACCGCCATGCCGCCGCCGCGCGAATGTCCCAGCAAGCCGAGGGCAGAGGGGACTGCAACGCCGAGTTGGCCGGACATCAGCGCGTTGGTGACCCGGCCAATGTCCTGGAGCTCGGCGGAAAAGGTGTTGTGGCCGAAACGGTCCGGCAGGGAGAATTCTCCGGCATCGTCCACGCCGCTGCCACTGAGATTGAAGCTGAGGGCTACGAACCCCGCGCGGGCGAGGCGCTCGGCCAGGTGGGGAAACATTCCCCAGTCCTTGAAGCCCTTGAAACCGTGGACGATCACGACAGCGGGACGGGAGGCTTCTCGAGCGCCGGCCCGGATGTCGATCAGAATCGGGCCCAGTGCTCCGGCTACCGAGTGCTTGCTGAGGGTGGGGGTCGCCATCCGGTGA
>DASRIN010000364.1:0-5994 GCA_035649975.1 Gemmatimonadales bacterium | reverse complement strand
CACTCCGACGGGTGCTCGTCCCGGTGCTCCCGCACCAGCCGCATCGCCCGCTCACGCAGCTCGGGCGGGTACCTCGTGGCTTTCGTCATGGCTCCATCCTCTCAAACTTCGGAGCCTCTAGGAAAGCCGGGGCGGTTCACTATGTGGACCCGGAGCTGTGGCCAGGTCTGTCACGTGGCCGTCCGTCGCCCCGAGCGCGTCCTGGGCCGCCGCCACGAGGACGGCCGAGGATGGCCGACGCCGCGCCAGCAGGTGGGGAGCGCCCTCACGTCGGGATCGGGGCCGTCGAGGGCGAGGACGTCGAGGTCGCCCTCGCGCACGAGCAGCAGCACTCCGGGTGGCGCGTCGGCCGCCGCGACGAGCCGGCGGGCGTAACGATCGGCGAGGTCCATCAGCCGCCGCAGCTCGGCTGTAGGCCGTCCCTGCTGGCTGACGTCTGCAGGCGCCTCGGGCGGCTGCTCGGCGGCCCGGTCGACGACGGTCGGGCGGTCGGAGCTGGGCGAGGTGACTTCCACGATGATGCCCCCGTGTTGGATCACAGCGCCCCTACGGTACGTCCGGGAGGCGGGCCATGGGGAGGGCGTCGGAGCCCGGAATGGGCAGTCCCCGGCCCAGTCGCCCGGCCAGTCCCGGCTCGTCGAATGGCATCGCCAGCTGCACCCCGTTCAACTCGCCGTCCTCTTCCCTCGTCGGGTTCGAGCGCCCACCGAGAAGGCCCCAGCGCCGGAGTACGTGGAGCTGCTTTGCCGAGGCCGGACGCCGGCGCCACGCGGCCTGCGGGTCCGCCAGATGGTCGCCTCGTGTTCCGGGCTTTCCTAGCGGAGGACGATACGGCCAAGATGCCGGGCGCAAGCCGCATCGCCTCCACCCTCCGTGATCAGCAGGGCGGAGGAGGAGCGCTGCGGCTGATCGGTCGTCACCGCCCCCTCGGCCGTCTCACTCGAGCGGTCCCGCGGCCGGGCGGGGCCTCCCGCGGGGGGGGGGCGGCCGGACGGCTGGCGGCGTGGCGGCCCTGCCCGGCCGGCCTCCTCCGCTCGGGACGTCGTGCGGTGTTTCGGCTTGGCCGACATTCACCTGGGCCTGCGCCAGGTTCACCTGATTGGCATGCTGGACGACCACCGGGGGCATGGAACGTCGTAGGTCACGGAGGTCCCGCAGCGTCCGGCTGAAGAGACGATTGAAGCGGTCGACCATCGCCGCGGCCTGATCGATCGCGGCCGCCGCGCCTACCGTCGGCGACTCCCACTCACCGCGCCGCTCGATCTCGCGGCCCTCGCGCCGGGCTTCGGTGGTGCTCAGCACGGTCAGGCGCGCCATCCAGTGCCGTTGGGCCATGTGCGCCATGGCCAGTGTCTCGACCAAGGAGGCCTCGATGCCGCCGCGCGGCTGCCAGTCGACCAGGAAGGCCTCGCGGACCTGCAGGAAGCGGGCCCGCTCCCACGGGGTCGCATCGGCCTCAACGGCGTCGGCGGCGCGATGGCCGCTGGCCAACTCATCCTGCGCCGCGGCGAGGATGCGCCCCCAGGCGGCCTCGGCGGTCTCCGGCTCGTGCTCCGCCAGCCGCCCGAGCGTCGACCAGGAGATCTGGTCCGGCGGCGTCTCCATGACCCGTGCGGTATCCTCGGCCAGCGCGCGAGCGAAGGTGGCCGCCTGGCTCGTGCTCATGCCGGTGCGCTCGTAGTACGCCGCCATCTCGACCACGGCGCGGGACATCTTGCGGGCCAGGGAGCCGGCCTCGCTGACCGGTCGCTCGTCGGGTGTCGGCACCAGCTCCGTCGATTCAGTCATGTCGCTCCACCTCCCGGAGCTGCGCCACGAGGGCGCTGTACTGGCGGCGCCAGGCTTGCAGCGCCTGCCGCTCTCGCCGCTCCCGTTCCCGACGAGCCGCACAGGCCGCACGGACCGCGTCCACGTCGGACCTGGGGATGTGACGCTTGCGGAGCTTCCCATCCTCACGCCAGAACAAGTAGAAGGCCAGGTGCGGCTCGCCATGGCGGCAGCGGCACCGTTGCTTGCCGCACCGCACCCGCTGCCGGTGGACCGTGCCTTGCCCGGTCTTGGGTAACGTTTCGAGCGATTCTGTTGTCATGCACCACCCCCGCTCCGTCCGCGGCCGACCGTCCTTCTCTACGTGGGCGCGAGTCTCTCCTTGGGCGCTCAGGGTGTCGGGCCTGTGGATGGGTCCTACGTTGACCGTGCCAGAAACGCTCACCGTGGATCTAGGCGCACGCGCAGAGGGGGGCAGACTCGGCCAAATGATCCTGGGTCTTGCTCAATCTCGCTGACGCCGCCGTCACCCACCGGCGGCTCAGGTCCAGGATCATCATGCCGGCTGGGCTCATGGGACAGGTGGCCTGGTGGGCCAGCAGTAACCGTCACGGCAAGGCGCCCGAGAGGGCGCGGATTCGCTTCCTGGTAGGTCACCCAATACAGGCGGATTCTTAGTCAGCGAGATTGAGCAAGAGCCCACCCCGGGGCCACATGTTTGCAGTGTTGGTGAAAAATGGATATCGCTCAGCGGCTCGTGGGTGATCACCAGGTCTGGAGAGCCAGATTCGCTCCACCGTGAACCTGTGCCAGCTAGTGACGTCGATCACAGGACGAGCGCGAGGAGCCTGCTAGACTGGACGTACTACGCTGCTGACGATGCCGTTGGAGCCTGGCATGGGAGAGGCCGGGCCGTACCTGCCCCTCGTCCATCCATACGCGGCGCCTCGCGAACCTGCGCGAGAGCGACGACGCTTGCTAGCCCACGCCCTCTGGCCGCCTTGCTCCGCGGCGTGCAGCCGAGACAAAGAAGAAGGCCCGCCGAAGCGGACCCAGCGGCGACTCAACGTCTTATTCAGAAGTGGCCCGTGAGGTAGATCATTACGAGGTTGGCGGCCATGAGGCCGAAGAACACCAAGATGCCATAAGGACCGCCCATAGCAACCTCCGTCGCCGCCCCCCAGTCACGGGTGAGCAGATTCAGTCTTTACTTCTACTGTGATCCTTCGACGTGCATTTGTCATGATGAATCCTTCATCTACAGCCGTGACTACTTCACCAGAGTCCGAATTGTCCCAGCTAGGGCAGCCTCTGGCTGTTGTAACCTCTCCACCACCAACGACTATCCGGGAGCACGGAGATGGGGCTGGCGACGTGGCAGAAAGGCATCATGGTACTCGCGGCCATCAAGTCTAAGTACGGAGGACAAGGATGGCAAGGATGGCAAGGTGGCAGAAACACATAATGATACTTGGTGCCCTGCTATTAGCGTACGCTGGTTTTGATGCAACGAGGGATTATGGTACTGCTTGGCAAGTGATTGGAATAATTGTGGGGGGCATTACTGGATCAATTGTTGCATTTCTGTTCTGCGTTTTTCTACTGAGTAATAGTTCCGACACAGAGTGAATCAATAAAGTGTTTCTGGAATCCCACATTAGTATCTATATCTAATCATTTGAGGCCAATAGCTGAAGCTGGTTCCGACAATGGTTTTTTCACCACCGACTGAAGTCAGACTATCATTACCCCTACTGACTCCGATCCCCTTTAGTTCCCCCCCAGCCCTTGGAGGCGCCGATGGTCAGCAAGCAATCGAAGTTACTTAGAACACCTACTATCGATAATATTGACGATATTTTAGCGATCCTATTTTGCCTGTTCTTTCTTTATGCTATGTACTCATGGATTAAGAAGCACAACATTTTCTCCGTGGGGAGACGGGTCTAGCCAGATTGCCGTTATCAGGCCGTTATCAGCAGATCACCAGGTAGGCAGCTCCAGGGGGCTGAGGCTGGGGCCGATAGCGGCGGTTACCTTCACACCTGGACGACCCAAGTTCGCGGTCTGCTGCGGCGTGACAGCAGTGGCTGGCAGAGTTTTTGCATAGGCGACTCTGGCCGTGGCCAACCTGCGGATAGAGAGGATTTGCCCAGGAGGGGCAGATTGCTAGGAGGCGGCAATGGGAGAAGTGGGGCGTAGGGTGCTCATCGTCGACGATGACTCAGACATCGCGAATCTCGTGGACGAGGTGCTCTCCGATGATGGCTACGCCGTCACCATCCTCAGGGATGCGCGGATAGAAGCGATTCAAGAAGTCGTAGCGCAGCTTGAGCCCGACTGCATGCTCTTGGATGGTGGAGTGGGCAGCGGCTATGGAGCGTCATGGGAGTCAGCAGCCCAGATGGCAGCTCGCCTTCCAGCGGTGCCCGTCATCATGTTCACGGCTCATGCGGGTGCTTCTGCTGAAGCGATGGAAAACACGAGTGAACGGAGCCAAGCGGCTGGTTTCGCCGCCGTGCTTCCCAAGCCCTTCAATCTGACTGAGTTGCTGAGAGCTATTGAGGTCGCGGTTGGTGAATCCCATCGTTCTGACCAGCCTCGCAGACCAGGCCAAGGCTCCCTTTACCTATAGCGTCACTATCTCTGGCAGACGGGATCGCTGACAGCGCCTGGAGGAGGGTAGCCTGACTCCTGACCACGTTTGGCTCGTTCAGGCCATCAGTGCCGTCTGGATGGTCTCGATGAGAACATCCAGGTCGAGCGGCTTGGCCAAACAAGTGACCGCCAACCCTTCCGAGACCGTCTCTCGAATTCCCCGCTGGTGCTCGTTAGCAGACATCAGGATCACAGGCCGTTCGCGCCAGGCTGGGTCTGCACGCAAGAGGGGGAGCAGCTCCAATCCACTGATCCCTGGCAGGTTGATATCAAGCACGACTGCCTTGATCGCAACCTGTTGCAACGTCGCTACCGCTGCGGAGGCGTCGGTGACCACTGTCGCCGCCCAACCAGGCACCTCGTTCAGTACCGTGGCGATGAGATCCCCAACGTGCTCATCGTCTTCAACAACAAGGATCGGCACTGTAGGTGGGTGGTCGACGGGATCACTCATATTTGCTCCTGGTCTTTTAGGTTCGCCAGCAGCAAACCCCGCCAAGGTGTGATTGACACATTCCAGCTGCTTCGCTGGAAAACGACCTGAGACGCCGCTGGCGCCACCTATCGTCGTTCGAGCATGGCCATCGTGATGGCTGCGTCCAGGTCGTAGAAACGCCCGATGGTCTCTAAGACGCCGCCTTTCTCGGCATAGCGCACGATGTAATAGACGCCGTCACGTTGCCACCAATACAGTTGGATGAAGGTCCCATTTGGGATGATAAAATTGGCCCATTCGCGCCTCGTCGATGCGTGGATATCACGGGCTCCCGCCGCCTGGAGGCGAGCTACCAGGGCAGCGGTGCGTCCCTGCTCGACTGGCTCGGACGTGTCGAAGGGCACTGAGCGGCCCACGGCCGCCGCAACTTGATCGATGAGCTGATCGATATCGAAGGGTTTGGGAACAATGCCCGAGAAGCCAGCAGCACGGCTTCGGAGCGTCTCGCTGGCCTCGGCCTCCTGTAGAGCTGCTGTGTGAGCGCTGAACATGATCAGCGGCACGGGGCGATCACGGCCGCTCATCCAGGCAGCGTCGTCCCACGCCTCGCCATACTCGCGCGGGTCCTTACCGTCCAAGAGGACGCAGTCAGGCTCTTGCAGGTTGATGGCGGTGCGGATGGCATCGGTGCCCTGGTCGTGCACCACCGAGACGGCATAGCCCTCGTCGGTCAGGATGGCGTGGACGAGATCAGCGATGTCGCGATCGTCATCGATAATCAACACTTTCTGTTTTGATAGCGTCTGTCGGCTCGGTTCGCCTGCCGTCATGGTCAGCCTCCATGCCACTCACCAGTGACATTTAGACGTTCGTCCCTATAGTACCCTCAGACCTCGCCACTGCCATCTGGACTCCTGAGATCTAGCGATCGCCCACATGCCCATGAGAGCGGCCTATTTTCCGCCGACAGTGCAGAAATACGTAAAGGGGTCCGGCTCTCCCTCGTTTTTGGTGAGGCCGATGTACCCCTTCAGCGACCCCGCTCAAGGAGCGTCGAGCCGGCTGACCCCGTCGGTCAAGGACCTTGCTGGGCCACCAGCAATCGCGGCGCCCCACCCCCGAGCGCCTGCGGT
>DASRIN010000363.1:0-5105 GCA_035649975.1 Gemmatimonadales bacterium | reverse complement strand
AGGTCCCACCAGCATTCCGCCGGCTCCGATCATCGGCCGGTCACCACCCAGTGCTTGGTCCATCTCTGCTGCGTCCAGCTCGCCAGCCCGGCGGGCGACCTTTCTACTCAGCTCCGTATCGCCACGCCGGAGCGCGCCACCGGGCGAGTGCTGGTCAGCCAGCTGGTTCCGGTTCGTCCCGCTCACACCCTTCCTTTCGCCCACGCACCTCCTCCCACTCGAGCCTGAACCGCTCGTGCCGGATACCCGTTCCGGCAACTCATCAGTTCACTAGCAGTCCTGGTTCCTGACGGCTGATCGCCCGCACCTGGCGAACGCAGCCGGGAACCCACGTGGGAGAAGGCGATGCATTGGCAACCCTGCCTCATCATCGGGCTCGCCGTCGGCACTTCGGCAGCCTGGGCACAGACCCCGGACTCCGGCCGCTCCACCGGCGATACGACCCCGGTGAAGCAGCTGCAGACCATCACCGTCACGGCGGAGCGGCCTCGCGCCGTCGCGCCGCCGGTGACCACGATCGAGGTGCCGGCCACAGAGCTGCGGCGGACCTTCGCATCGGATCCCTACGACCTGCTTCGCCGCACCAGCGGCATCGAGGTCCACCAGCAGGGGCAGGGGCCGGGGTTCGCATCCGACGCCGTCATCCGCGGCTTCTCCTCGGACCACTCATCCGACGTGCTGCTGGTGCTGGACGGGGTGCCGATCAACCTGCCGGTGCACGGGCACGTCGAGGGCTACTCCGACTGGAGCATTCTGTCCCCCGCGGCCATCAGCAGTCTGCGGGTGATCACCGGCCCGGCCAGCCCGCTGTACGGTGATTTCTCCCTCGCCGGCGTGGTCGAGGTGTTCACCGCGGCCGACGCGACCAGTACCACCGGAAGCGTGGGCGGCACCAGCTATGGAGACGCGGCCGGCTGGCTGCGTGGCGGCGCCCGCCGCGACGATGGCGGCTATCTGGCGTCGATCGAGGGACGGCGGCAGCAGGGCTGGCGCGACAACTCGGGTTACTTGCTGGGGAACGGTGTGCTGCGGGGCTGGCGCCGGGTCGGCACCGGCCGGCTGGAAGGAGGACTCGCGCTCTACGGATCGAACTGGGACTCGCCCGGTTTCGTTTCGGTGTCGCGCTACAACGCCGACTCACTGACGCAGGCCCAGGATCCGACCGATGGCGGCACGGCATACCGGGGCATCGCCCACGGCCGCTTCACCACGGTTCAGGGGGAGACCGGGATCGAGGCCACCGCCTGGCTCCAGGGAGTACACTCCGGGATGTTTCTCACCATTCCCGAGGACGGGCTGCAGAACCAGAGTGACGAGGAGGACCGCCGCACCGCCTTCGGTGGACGGTTCCAGATCAGCCACCCGATCGGCGGTGGCGACTTCAGTGCTGGATTCGATGGCCGGGCGGACTTCGCCGGGTACGATCTGTACGACACCCAGCAGCGCAACCGGCTGGATCTCACCAAGTCGTACGACGCCCGGTACTACGGCGGCGGGGCCTTCGTGCGCTGGCGCACTCTGCTCGGCACCAGCGTGGCACTCGACCTGGGCGCCAGGGGCGATGCGATCCACTACAGCAGCCAGGACCGAGTGGTGGCCGGTCCCTGGTTGGGCGACAACGCCGTCATCGTGAGCCCCAAGATCGGCGCCCGTTATCTGGTGGGCGGCGGCTGGTCGATACTGGGCTCGCTGAGCCGGGGGTTCCGCGGCGCGCCCGGCGTGATCGCCGATCCCTCGCTGGAGCCGATCCGCGGCTGGAGCAAGGAGGTCGGCGCGCGCTACGACGGGAGCAGCCTTACCGCTCAGCTGGCGCTATTTCGGCTGGACGTCTCCCACGAGCGGATTCAGGACCCGGTGACCCGGGAGGTGCTGCCGACCGGCGAGAGCGTCCGGCAGGGGATCAACCTCGATGCGGAGCTACGGCTCACCAGCCGGCTCACCCTGATGGCGGATGGAACGATCAACGACGCCCGGGTGAAGGGGGAGACCTCCACCGGAGTGACGCCCGTCATCGTGCCCGACCTCGCCATCGGCAGCGACGGCAAACCCATTCGGCCTTCCTTTCACATCGAGCCCTTGGAGCCGGGAGACCCGGTGCCCAACGTCGCCGACTGGCTGGGACGGGTAGGGCTCGAGGCGGCGCTCAGCTCCCGGGTGTCGACGCGAGGGCAGCTGCGCTTCTCCGGTCCCTACACTCCGATCGGGGAACCGGGCGTGCAGACCCAGTCCTACGCCGTGCTGGATCTGGGAACCTCGATTCAGGTCAGCCGGCTGGGCGCGACCTTCGATATGGAGCTGCAGAACGTGCTGGACGCCAAATATCCCGAGGTGCGGGCCTCGGGATTCATCAATCCGGGCGCTCCGCGTACCCTGCGAGCCGCGCTTCGGTTCGCCGATCACCCGTAACACTTACCCCCTTTGGATGAGGTGACTGTGTTTACCCAACCGCTCCTTCGTTCCTTCCTGGCTGCCGGCGCAGCAGCCGGACTGCTCGCCGCCTGTGGCGGTGACGAGACGACCGGGACCGAAGACCACACGCCGACCAGTTACCAGGTCCTGATAAATGGTGTGACGACTACCGCGCCATTCACGTTCACGGTCGGACAGACGTCCCGGGTCCAGCTCAAGTTCTTCAATGCAGCCGGAGACGACCTGGACGACGTGGAGAGCAGTCACTTCGGCGGGCTGACCTTCAACCCCACCTCGATGGCGACAGTGGCCCGGGTGATCGGGCACAACTACCAGTTCGACGTCACCGGTAGCACCGAGGGCAGCGGCACGATGACACCCAGCTTCGGGCACGACGAAGCGGCGGACGAGCACACGTTGCAAAGCGCGCAGGCGATCGTGGCCTCCGAGGGCGGCGGGAACCCGCTGTAACCGCCGGATGGCCGGCCCGCTCCGGGCCGAGCATATTGATGCAATGGTCCAGCTGGTCACGATCTCGCGGGAGTACGGCGCAGGAGGCAGCGAGCTGGGCGTGCTGCTGGGCCAGAAACTCGGGTGGCCGGTGCTGGACCACGAGCTGGTGCGGAAGCTGGCTGCCCGGCTCCGCTGCGAGGAAGGTGAGGTCAAGGCGATGGACGAGCACGCCCCGACCTTCTTCGAGCGCCTGGCCGCCGCCGCCGTGGTGACCGCGCCCGAATCGCGGGTGCACTCCACACCCTGGCCCACCGATCCGGACTGTGTCGCGGCCGCCGCGCGGGAGGTGCTGCTGGAAGCGGCCCAGAACCCCCCGCTGATTATTGTGGGACACGGAGGCAACTGCCTCTTCAGCGGCCGTCGGGACGTGCTGCGGGTCCGGGTGACGGCGCCGTTCGACGAGCGGGTGGAGCGGGTCGCTCGCCGCAGCGGCATGACCCGGCAGCAGTCGGCCGCCGAGGTGCGGCGCCGCGACGCCGACCGGCAGCAGTACCTCCAGCGCTACTACCGCCGCGACGTCAACGACCCATGCGGGTACGACCTCCAGATCAACACCGGCACCATTCCGCTCGAAGCCGCCGCCCAGCTGGTGCTGGCTGTGGTGCGTTAGTCACCAGTCGCCAGTCGCTGCCCGCAGATCCCTGGTCCCGATTAAATCTCCCTGATGACTACCACCACCATCGATCGCGGCCTGACCGCCGCCGAGGAAGCTGCGGCGTTCGTCACCCGGTACCGCTGGCTCATCATGCTGGGCCTCATCACCGCCGCGATCATGGAGGTGCTCGACACCACCATCATCAACGTGGCGCTGCCCCAGATGGCGGGGAACCTCGGCGCGACTCAACAGGAGATCAGCTGGGTCAGCACCGGCTACATCCTGTCCAACGTGGTGGTGTTGCCGATGACGGCATTCTTCACCGAGCGCATCGGGCGGCAGCGCTATCTCACGGCCTCGATCTTCATCTTCATTGTGGCGTCGTTCTTCTGCGGCACCTCGAACTCGCTGACCGAGCTGGTGGTCTGGCGGATCATTCAGGGCGCCGGCGGGGCGGCCCTGCTCTCCACCGCCCAGGCCACGCTGCGCCAGATCTTCCCCCGGGAGCAGCAGGGGATGGTGCAGGCCATCTTCCTGCTCGGCATCATCGTGGCGCCCACCCTGGGGCCGACGCTGGGCGGATGGATCACCGACAATTACAGCTGGAACTGGTGCTTCTTCATCAACGTGCCGATCGGGATCGCCGCGGCGTTTCTGGTGAGCACCTTCCTCCGGGATCCGCCGGACCAGCAGATCCGCCGGGGCCAGGTGGACTGGCCCGGGATCACGCTGCTCACGGTCGGGATCGGCTCGCTGCAGTGGGTCTTGGAGGAAGGGAACGCGAAGGACTGGTTCTCCGACCCCTGGATCCTCCGGTTCACCATCCTCTCCGGCATCTGTCTCAGTCTCATGCTCTGGTGGGAGCTGTCATCCCGGAACAAGGCGCCGGTGGTGAACTTCCGAGTGCTCAAGAACCGGGAGCTCGCGGCGTCCATCTTTCTGTTCGTGGCCCTGGGCTTCGGGCTCTACGGCGGAGTGTTCATCTTCCCGCTTTTCACCCAGAGTCTGCTGCACTTCACGCCCACGGAAACCGGTCTGGCGCTGATGCCCGGCGGCATCGCCACCGCGGTCACCGCGCTGATCTGCGGCTGGGTCCTGAACGGTGCACGCCCGCTGGCCGACCCCCGGGTCCTGATCGGGATCGGCGTGGCGCTCTTCGTGTGGGCGATGTGGGACCTGGGCCACCTTACCACCGCTGCCGGTGAATCGGATGTACGGCTGGCGCTGGTGATCCGCGGGGCGGGTCTCGGCTTTCTCTTCACCCCGATCAACAACGTGGCCTACGCCAGCCTCAAGCCGAGCGAGGCGCAGCAGGCCTCCGGGCTGATCAACCTGTCACGCCAGCTGGGAGGCTCGTTCGGCATCGCCATCCTGGCGACGTACGTGACGGTACACACCCAGATCCATCGAGTGGACCTGCTGGCCAACGTCTATCCGGGCAACCCGCTGGTGGACGAGCGGCTCCGGCTCCTGACGGCGAACCTGCTGACCCGAGGATACGATCCGGTGGCGGCGAAGCAGGGAGCGCTGGCGCTGCTGGACCAGGAGACGATGCGACAGGCAGCGATGCTGAGCTACAACGATGCCT
>DASRIN010000362.1:0-8524 GCA_035649975.1 Gemmatimonadales bacterium | reverse complement strand
CGTTCCGAACGCCGTCACGGAGCCGAATGCCCGAGCGTGAAGAGTTGCCGTGCCCGGCTTTGGGGGCGCTCGATCAATCACCTCAGCCCGGTCGAACACGAATCTCATATCGGGCCTGCCGAACTGCAAGCCCGCCGTGATCTCCCACCCCCGCAGGTACTGGTCGACGTCCCGCCGGGCGCTCTCCTCCGAGGCATGGTGCTCATGCATAGTGACGGTGACGACACCACCGGCAAGACGGACATCGAAGTCGTTCGTCTGATGCTCGACCGGCGGAGGATTGTCAAATACCAGCGTGGGCTCGGTCTCGACTCGGTAGAGGAGCGCCACGACGTGCGGGTCTCGCATCACCAACCTCTGGCCCGGTGCACGGCCGAAACGCCATCACGGCATTAAGAATGGCTCGTTGCCGACTAGCGAAGCATGCCGTCTCAATTATCAGCACCGAGCCGCCACAGGAGCTATTTCCGCTGAAGTGACCTCGGAGGCGTCCTTGCATTCTGCCGCCCGGACATCAACGCTACGGGCGAATCTCGGAGCGCCGACGAACGTACCCTGACGTGAACGACGCTTCGAGCTGACCCACCCGAATAACGGGGGTATCCCCAGGAGGTGGAAGCGAAAAAACATCAAGGCGGTACCCCGGGGATGTGAGGTAGAGAGAAGTGGTGATCGGTGCTGTCGAAGATGAGTATGGTGAGAGTGTTCAATCCGAGTCGATCCGCCGTCCTAAACCGACCGCTGGGTTTGCCCGTCCACCAACTTGACCGCCGAGGCGCCCTGTCTCGGCACCCCGCCCTGCCGCCCGTACGTCTCGGGCATGTTCGCCCGGAGCTGGAGCGGAGCGACGGCCCGATGCCTGAGCACCGGAGCCGCCGCCCTGTGAGCCTAGAACGCCAAGTCATCCAGGTCATCCTTGGTGGACGAAGTGGATGATGTGACCCCTGGATTCGAGAAAGTACCCATAGGAGACATCTCTTGGGGCACTTTCATCGAATAAGGTCCAGAAGGTCCACTAGTACCCTGTCAGCCGTGATGTGACGAGTTGCGCGACCTTTGCCTGTGAATAGCAGAACGTGTGAGCCACGTCACTACCATCGGCCTCTGCCACAGCTATAGTGGCGCCATGAGAGTCCCGCTCATCACCCGGCGACGGTTCCTGCAGGGCAGTGTTGCCGTGGCTGGCCTCGGTACCCTGGCCGGCGGCGGGCTGCCCGCGTTGCGCGCGCAACAGCCGAAGGTCATACGCCTGGGCTTTCTCGGACCGTCCTTCGCCGACACGTGGGACGAAGCGCTACCCGAGGCGTTGCGAGAACTTGGCTACATCGAAGGCCAGAACTTCACCATCGAGTACCGCCGGGCCGGCGGCCAGCTCGATCGCCTCCCAGCATTAGCAGACGAGCTGGTCCGCCTCAGAGTTGATGCGATCATCACGGCCGGCACCAACCCGGCACGCGCGGCGAAGGCAGCGACCAGTACCATCCCGATTGTCATGGTCTTCGGCTCCGATCCGGTGGGAACCGGCCTGGTCCAAAGCCTGGCCCGGCCCGGCGGGAACGTCACAGGCTTCATCAACCTCGCCCCGGAGCTCGGTGCAAAGCGGCTGGAGCTGCTCAAAGAGGCCATTCCTGCGATCTCACGCGTCGCCGTCTTGACGAATGCTTCTGCTCCGACGGGACCACCTCAGTGGAAGGAAGCGGAGCGAGCAGCACGGCTCATTGGCATTCAGGCGCAGCTCATCGAAGTACGAAGCGGCGACGAGCTGTCGGGCGCCATCGAAGCTGCCGGACCAGACGGACGTGGGGCCTTGCTGGTTGTGGAAGATGCACTGTTCACGATCCGGCGAGCCGAGCTGATCGACCTCGCCACCAGGGCCCGCCTGCCGGCGATCTACGCCAACGGCGAGATTGTCCGGTCAGGCGGGTTGATGTCGTACGGTCCCAACTTTCCCGACCAGTACCAGCGAGCCGCTGTCTACCTGGACCGGATCTTCAAGGGGGCGAAGCCGGCCGATCTCCCCGTTCAGCAGCCTTCCCGGTTCGACTTCCTCGTCAACCTGAAGGCGGCCCAGGCGATCGGCCTGACCATTCCCGATTCGGTCCTGACGCAAGCCACCGAGGTCTTTCAGTGACCCGCCACACCCGACGCCGATTCCTGCAGAGCGGAGCAGCCGTGGCCGGTCTCGGCGTCTTGGCGGGTGGCGGGCTGCTCGCGTGGCAGGCGTTTGCGCCGAGCGCGGTGAAGCGGATCGGCTTTCTCGGGCAGACGATCCCGCTGCCGATGTACGTCGGACTGAACCAAGGCCTGCGCGAGCTGGGATACATCGAGGGGGAGAACCTCTCCATCGAGTACCGCTACGCCGAGGGCAAGTTCGAACGGCTCCCGGAGCTGGCGCGCGAGCTCATCAGTCTCAAGCTCGACCTGCTCGTGGTGTCGGGCACCCTCGGGGCGCATGCCGCGAAGTCCGTGACCAGCACGATCCCGATCGTCGTGGCGCTCAGCACCGATCTGGTTGGAGCCGGAGTCGTCGAGACCCTGGCTCGTCCGGGAGGCAACATCACAGGCTTGAGCCAGCTCTCCACGGTGCTCGTCGTGAAACGGCTTGAGCTCCTCAGGGAGACCCTGCCCGGCCTCAGGCGATTGGCGGTCCTCATGAACGCTGCTAATGCGACGAATCAACTGCAATGGGCAGAAGCCGAGCGGTTCGCACGGGACCGTGGGCTCCAGCTCCAGCAGTTCGCGGTGCGGGGGGGCGACGATCTGCCCGGCGCGTTCGATGCTGCCGCCCGAGACGGCGCCGAGGCGATGTTCATCCTGGACGATGCTCTCTTCCCGGCCCATCGGCCGTTCATCATCGGCACGACTCTCCAGCAGCGGCTCCCGCTGGCCTATTCTGGCGCTGAGGAGGCCAGGCTCGGGGCGCTGATCGGCTACGGCCCGAACATCCCGGAGCAGTTCAGGCGAGCGGCCACCTACGTCGACAAGATTCTCAAAGGCGCGAAGCCCGGCGACCTCCCCATCGAGCAGCCGACGACGTTTGACCTCGTGATCAACCTCAAGACCGCCCACGCCCTCGGGCTCACCATCCCGCCGTCCGTGCTCCAGCAGGCCACCGAGCTCATCCAGTAGGCCGGCTCGCCACCCCGGTGCGTACGCTTCCCGGCTGGTCCATCCCACCCGTCAATTCATGGCTGACAGAGCACTAGAAGTGCGGCCGGAAAGGGGGACTACCGGAGTGGTAGGCCGGCCGGGTAGGATGAAACCGACCGTCTGGTAGGTCGGGGGAGTCGGATGCTGGGAACGCGCGGGCCGCAGCGTGGGCTGTTCGAGGCGGACACGGTGTACGGGGAGTTCGTCGGCCGGGACAATTTCTACGGGTGGCTGGCGAGTCAGCGAGGTGAGCTGTTCCGGGATGAGGAGTTTGCCGGGCTGTACGCGCTGAACACCGGCCGGCCGAGCGTGCCGCCGAGTCTGCTGGCGACGGCGCTGGTGCTGCAGACGTACGACGGGGTGTCGGACGAGGAGGCGAAGCAGCGGGCGGACTACGACTTGCGTTGGAAGGTGGCACTGGGGGTGGAGCTGGATGCGCGGCCGTTCGCCAAGAGCACGCTGCAGGAGTTCCGAGCCCAGTTGATCGTGCACGAGCAGGCGGCGGTGATCTTCCGGCGGAGCCTGGCGCTGGCCAGGCAGCGGGGGAAGTTCCGGACGAAGAGCGGTGAGCGGCGCAAGCTGACAGTGGCCCTGGATACGACCAACATCCTGGGGCGGGGTGCGGTCAAGGACACCTACAACCTGCTGGCGGACGGGATCGTGAAGCTGGTGCGGCTGCTGGCCAGGCTGGCTGAGGAACCGCTGGCAGCGTGGGCCGAGCGGCAGGGATATGGTCGGTACGTGACCGCCCCGAGCTTCAAGGGGGCGGTGACGATCGACTGGAGCGACGCCGAGCAGCGACGGCAGGTGCTGAAGGAGGTCGTCGCCGACGCCGACCGTCTGCTGGAGTTGACGCGGCAGGCGCGGACGGAGTTGGAGGCTGGCAGCCCGGCCGAGGCTGGGCTGGTGGAGGCGGCCGGCCTGCTGAGCCGGGTGTTGGCCCAGGACGTGGAGCGGCAGGCGGATGGGCCGGCCCTGCACCAGGGGGTGACGCAAGATCGGCTCGTGTCGGTGCATGATCCGGAGATGCGCCACGGGCGGAAGAGCGCGAGCAAGCGATTCGACGGCCACAAGGCGGCGGTGGCGGTCGATGCCGACGACCAACTGATCACGGCGGTAGCGGTACTGGCTGGGAACGCCCAGGACGCCGAGCGGGCGCTGGACCTGGTGGAGGAGAGCGAGGCGGCCACCGGCTGTGCGGTGGCAGAGACCCTGGCCGATGGAGCCTACGGGGATGGCGAGACGCGACAAGGGTTCGCCGACGCCGGACGACGGCTGGTCGCCAAGCTCCCAGCCGAGCAGAACGGTGGGCGGTTCACGAAGGGAGACTTCACGCTGGACCTGGAGGCTGGCACCTGTCACTGCCCGGGTGGGCAGCAGAGCTGCGACTTCTGGCCCCGGCCCGGCGGCGGGGGGCTCTTCCGTTTCGCGGCGGACGTCTGCGCAGCGTGCCCGCTCCGGGCTCAATGCCTCAAGGGGCAAGGTGGTCGGAGCGTGCGGATCCACCCGCAGGAAGGGTTGCTGCAGGCCGCCCGGGCCGAGCAGGCCAGCCCGGCCGGTCGGGAGCACCGGACTCGGCGGCAGGTGGTCGAGCATCGGATCGCGCGGCTGGTACAGCTCGGGATTCGCCAGGCCCGCTACGTCGGGCGAACCAAGACGCTCTTCCAACTGCTGATGGCGGCGGCGGTGGCCAATCTGACGCTGCTGGCGAACACCGCCACCGCCACGGGCGACTGCATGATCGTCGCCGGGGCCTGCTGCGCCCTCCTGGCGGTCATCCTGGCCCCCAGGAGCCACCCGGACAGCCCCCAGAAGCCGAACCCCGAGGTGAGGTGGCTGGCGCCTCGCCCTGCGGGTGCCGCCCTCCTGCAAGCCTCAACGTGGCCCAACACCTTCAGAACAGCCACTTCTCGGCCGGCCTTCTAGTGTACTGTCAGCCGTGATGTGGGGAGTGGGGCGACTGGCCTGGCGGGCCTGTGAGATGCGTCACAGCGCCGGACGTGCCAAGTCGTCTATGCTGGTCGCACGCGACGCGGGCTACGCGCACGTGAGGCTAGCCCGCCTCCACCGCCGAGTGCGCGGTATGCGAAGGGGCGGACGCCCATGGCGCGCGACCGAACGAGGCACACGCGCCGCATCTTCCTCCAGGGTAGTCTCGCCGGGGCCGGTCTCGTCGTGCTGTCCGGTTGTGGGGTGCTGCCACGCGAGATCGTGCCGGCAGCCCAGATCCCCCGGCTGGGATTCCTCGCGGGTTCCACCCTTTCCGCGATCGCGGCCCGCACCGACGCATTCCGACAGGGGCTGGCTGAACTGGGATACGTTGAAGGCAGCACGGTCGTCATCGAGTGGCGATCAGCGGAGGGCAATCAGGATCGCCACAGCGTGCTCGCGGCAGAGCTGGTGCAGCTCAAGGTCGGCGTTATTGTTGCGGGCGGTACGATGGACATCCGCGCTGCCAGGGAGGCGACGGCGACCATTCCCATCGTCATGATCCAGGGTGGCGATCCGATTACCAACGGTTTCGTCACCAGCATGGCGCGACCGGAGGGGAACATCACCGGCCTGGCAACCCTACGTCCGGTGCTCAACGGCAAGCGACTGGAGTTGCTGAAGGCGATCCTCCCCGCGCTCACCCGCGTAGCTGTCTGCGTAACGTCATCCAGTGCGGACTACGCGCAGGTGGTCAAAGGGCTCGATCTCGCCGGCGGGGCGCTTGGGGTGCAGCTGCACTACCTGGATGTCCTGAGTCCCCAGGATGTTGAGCCCGCTTTCCAGGCCGCAGTCAAGGAGCGGGCGGACGCAGTCCTCATGAACGTGTCGGCGGCATTCTTGAGTGCTCAGCGAGCACGAGTTGCAGAGTTCGCGATCCAGAGCCGGCTGCCGACGATCTATGACACAGCGGAGGACGTAGAAGCCGGCGGGCTGATGAATTACGGGCCGAATATCCCCGACCTGTACCGGCGTGCCGCCACCTACGTCGACAAGATCCTCAAGGGGGCCAAGCCGGCGGATCTTCCCATCGAGCAGCCGACGACGTTCGACCTCGTGATCAACCTGAAGACCGCCCAGGCGCTCGGCCTGACCATCCCGCAGTCGGTCCTGCTGCAGGCCACCGAGGTCATCCAGTAGGCGGCCGACACCCCCGGACGAGCATCGCGGAGCCGATCTCGACTCCTCAGATCACGCCTGACAGGGCACTAGGTCCACTCACCGGACCGGCAGTCGGCATCAGGCCGATGCCAAACCAGGACACCCGACCGCCGGTGCTTGCCCTGTCGCTGAATCCACGCTCCCTCAGCTTGGGAGCCAGGCGCTTCTGGCTGAGCGGGTGTTCCCCGTTCTCCTGGCACCAAGCGGTGTAGGCGGCATAGAGGACGTTGGCCGACACCTTCTCCTCTGGGGCAACGATGCACCGCTCACCCACGAAGGCCCCGATCACGTCCATGTCTTCACGGTACAGATCCGTGGCGTTCCTGACCTCCTCGGGCTCTTCCAGCCCGTGCTCCTGCCACGCCAGACATCCCCTCACCGCCCAGGCCAGGATCCCGGGAAGCTCGGCATCAAGCTTCTTGGGCAGCCCCCGATCACGCTCCGAGTACGGCACGGTCACAGTGAACGGCACGAGCTTGACACGCCGCCAGAAACCGTGGTCGGTCCCACGTACGTTCGGCACGTGACTGGCCGCCAGAAAAAGCTTGAACTGGGGGCGAAACTCGAAGTTCTCCTTGTAGAGGCGGCGTGCCTTCACGATGTCGCCACCCGGGAGTTGCTTCACGAGCGGCTCCGAGAGGCGCCGGCCCTCCTCGACTTCGTTGGCAGACACCACCCGTGATCCCACCAATTCGGCCACGTCGTTTCGGACGCCGTCGTGCTTCTTGGTGAGGAAGGTCGTGAAGTCGGACTGCTGAGCGTAGTCGCCAAGCATGGCGTGGACAGCATTCAGGAAGGTGCTCTTCCCGTTGGCTCCCGTGCCGTAGAACAGGAACAACGCCTGCTCGCCGGTGTCGCCTGTCAGCGAGTACCCCATGACCCGCTGCAAGTACGCTCGGACCGTTGGGCTGGGCACCACCCTCTCCAAGAACATCTACCACGTCGGGGCCTCGGCGTTCTCGTCGTAGACCACCGGCGCCAGCTTGGTGATGAAGTCCTCCGGGCGGTGCGGACGAAGCTCGCCGGTGTGGAGGTCGAGCGTCCCGTTCAGGCAGTTGAATGATCACGGATCGGAGTCGAACTGGTCCGGCCTCACCACGACGGCCGAATCATGCTTGGCTAGCCGGATCATCGCCTCGATGCGCTGGTCCGCTTCGGACCGCTTGGCATGGTCAGCAAGGGCCTGCCTCTCCTTCAACTCCGGCGCCGCACCCGCCTCGCTGTAGATCGAGATGATCGTTTCCTTGGCTCGTCGGTGAACCTCGCCGGTCGTGTCCTCGACCCACCGCTTGCCGTCCCAGAGCATCCACGTGCGCCATGGCTTGCAGTAGCGAAGGTCGCCGCCGTGCCGAGTGACCAGGCGCTCGGCGTTGCCCAAGTCGGTGAGGCCATCTCGCAGGCCATCGCTCCGTCGCCGGAACTCGATGCCGAGGAATTCGGCCAATCTCTCCACCACAGCCGGCCCCACGTAGCTGGCGAGCGAGGGGAAGCCTGTCACCTCCTTCCCCTCGGACAGTCGTCGGACGGCGGTACGGACTCCCTCGGGTCGGTTGCGGGCCTCCTCGTCACCGGCCGCCTCGGCTACCGCCCGGACGAACTTCCTGACCTCCTCCTCATCCCAGCCGGCACGGAGCGTGCCGCCGATAGGGGCATGCCAGCGAGGGCGGTGCGGCAAGCAGAGTTAGCCCTCTGCCCGGCTTCCGAACGCCGTCGATCCCCGTGGCCGCTGATCCGCTTCTTGTGCGGTACGGCAAATCTGGTTCTAGGAGAAGCGACCGCTACTGCGACACCCCTCGGAGGGGAACTGGTAAAATACCCTGGCGTAGACGGGCAATTCCGGGCCGAGCAGGTGAATGCCATCAGGGAAAATCTAGAGGGCAGAGGGCGTCTCCCCGAAGCTAGCTGCTGACCCCCATTTGACCCCCGTTTGACAGCCATTTTCGGCAGGCGGGAGTGATGGAGTGGCAGCCCGAGGCGAGCGGAGCGAGACGAGAGGAGCCCCGCAGGGGCGACGACCTAGCTTCCCACCAGAGAAGAAAGCCCCCTCCCTGTTCGTCAGAATGGGGAGGGGGTCTGGGGGTGGGGTGGAGCGGGAGAAGGGAATCGAACCCTCACGTCTAGCTTGGGAAGCTAGCAGGCTGCCACTACATCACTCCCGCCTGCGCACCCAAGTATACGGCTGCCGCACAGTGCGCATCAAACGTGAATCCACGGCAAGGGGCAG
>DASRIN010000361.1:0-2438 GCA_035649975.1 Gemmatimonadales bacterium | reverse complement strand
GAGCCGGGGTGAGCGCGACTTCGGCGTTATCACCCGGGTCATTAACTGCTCCCTCCGACAATACGATCCGTCGGTCTCGCTCCAGATTGCCGAGCGGTCCGTCGCCTTCGGCAAGCAGGGCGTGGTGGCGTTCGACTTGGCGGGCCCGGAGGCAGGCCGGCCTCCCGGGGTCCACCAAGCCGCGTTCGACGCCGCGGCGCGGGGCTACCTCGCCATCACGGTGCACGCCGGCGAAGCTGCCGGAGCGGAGTCGGTCGCGGAGGCGGTCCACCAGTGCCACGCCAACCGCATCGGCCACGGCACCCGGCTCCGGGAGAACCGCCGGCTGGTGGACTACCTGCGCGACCGCCGGACTCCCATCGAAATCAACATCACCAGCAACGTGCAGACTCGGGCCGTGCGGCAAGCTTCCGACCACCCGGTTCGGGAGTATTTTGATGCCGGCCTCAAGGTCACCCTGTGTACCGATGGCTGGCTGATGACCGGGGTGACGCTGAGCGATGAATACTGGCTGGCCCACAACGACCTCGGCTTTACCCGCGAGGAAATCGACCGACTGATCCTCAACGGATTCGAGAGCGCGTTCCTCCCCTGGCCGGAGCGGATGGCGTTGCTGCAGCGGGTGAGGGACGAGCTGGCGGGGATGTAATTAGCCCGGCCCTCTTGGGCCGGGTCACTAGTCATTAGACGCTAGTCGGGGAACGTGAAGGATCCCTTCGCGGGAAAACGAGGATTCATGCGCGCTGCGATCCTGGCCGTTCTCCTTCTTGGCGCCGCTCTATTCGCGGCGTGGGTCGTCCCGGGACTCACCTGGCAGACCGTCAACGGGGTGCTGGCGCAGTCAGCGCCTCGGGTCCAGGACTCCACCACCAGAGCTCAAGCCGACACTCAGGTGGTGGCGCCGCCCCGGCCGGAGCCGGTCGGTCCGGCCGAGCCTCGCGGGATCTTCTCTCGCCTCAGGGGAATCCTCGGCATCGCCGCCATCATTGCCATTGCGATCACCCTGTCGCACAACCGGAGAGCCATCCGCTGGCGAGTGGTAGCCTGGGGCCTGGCGCTTCAGCTGCTGTTCGCCATCTTCGTGCTCCGCATCCCCGCCGGGCAGCAGCTGTTCCGCGCGCTGGGCAACTTCGTCACCAGCATCCTCAACTACTCCTACGTCGGCTCCCAATTCGTGTTCGGCGAGCTGGGCAAGCCCAACTCCAGCCTGGGAGTGATCTTCGCCTTCCAGCTGTTGCCCGCCATCATCTTCGTCAGCGCGCTGTTCGCCATCATGTACTACCTCGGCATCATGCAGCTTATCGTGCGGGCCTTTGCCCTCCTCATGAGCCGGGTGATGGGCGCGAGCGGAGCCGAGAGTCTCAACGTGGCGGCCTCCATCTTCATGGGGCAGACCGAGGCACCGCTCACCATCCGGCCGTTCCTGTCCCGCATGACCCGCTCCGAGCTGATGACGGTGATGACTTCGGGGATGGCCCACATCTCCGGCTCGATCATGGTGGCCTACATCGCCTTCGGAATCGAGGCCCGGCACCTGCTGACTGCCGTTATCATGACCGCGCCGGGGACGATCATGATGGCCAAGCTGTTCGAGCCGGAGACCGAGGTGCCGGAGACCTACGGCAAGGTCAAGCTGGACATGCCGAAGCAGGACGTAAACCTGCTGGACGCGGCGGCACGGGGGACCAGCGAGGGACTCACGCTGATGTTGAATGTGATCGCGATGCTGGTCTCGTTCGTCGCCCTCGTCGCCCTGCTCAACGGAGGCTTCGCCGCAATCCACCGCTTCGCCCAGTGGTTTCCGGCCAACCTGCAGACCGTGCTGGGATGGATCTTCCGCCCCATCGCCTGGATCATGGGCGTGCCCTGGCACGACAGCGGGACCATCGGCAGTCTCCTGGGCACGCGCATGGTGCTGAACGAGTTCATCGCCTACGCGCAGCTCGGGCCGATGAAGGCGCAGCTGGATCCGCGCTCGTTCATCATCGCTTCGTTCGCCCTGGCGGGATTCGCCAACTTCAGCTCGGTGGGCATCCAGCTCGGCGGCATCGGCGCGTTAGTTCCGGAGCGGAAGCGGGATCTCGCCCGGCTGGGGATCCGGGCGATGCTGGCGGGAACGCTGGCGAATTTCCTGTCGGCGACGATTGCGGGGATCCTGCTTTGACCTGGGTTAGTGACCGGAGCTGGAGCGTGCACCTGCGGAGCGCTGCAGCACTCGACGGTCGGAGCCCGCGGACCTCCTCTCCAGCGGGGCATGAGGGCTGGAGGGCCGCGGTCTCCTCCCCTCGTGCTGACGCGCTCCTCGGTGCACGCTCCAGCTCCGGTGCAGTCCACCCTCTTCGAGCTTGGACACAGCCAACGTCAGCAGGATCAGCGACTGGTGTGAAGCTCCGTAGGGCGCGTCAGTACGAGGGGAGGAGACCGACGCATCAACCACC
>DASRIN010000360.1:0-6167 GCA_035649975.1 Gemmatimonadales bacterium | reverse complement strand
GCGGAACTGTGGAGCTGGCTGGGCGGACTGTACCGGTTGCCGGCACCCGAAGCCCAGCTGTTCGAATCCTATCTCCATGAGGCCGGTGAGCGGCCTCCGCTGCGGCGTAATCGAGCGGATCTTTCCTGGTGGTCGTTGCTGGGCATGGCTTCCTCCATTCCGAGCGATGCTCCGTCCTTCGACCCGGGCAGTGTCTACCTCGAAGCCCAGGGCTATGCGATCCTGCGGCAGGGAAGCCGCTACGTCGGCCTCGAATGCGGAGCCCATGGCGGGGGCCACGGCCATCCCGATCGGCTCAACCTGGTCCTCCATGCCGACGGCGAGTACTGGCTGCCCGATCTCGGAACCGGCTCGTATGTGTCGCGCGATCTTTTCTGGTATCGGTCGACTCTGGCCCACAACGCCCCCCGGCTGGACGGGGTGTCCCAGCCGATGGCGGATGCGGCCGGCGAATACTTCGAGCAAAGCGGCCCCTGGTCCTGGGCCCGAGGGAAGTTTGGGGAGTGCACCCGCGCAGTGATCGCAGGGCCGGACTATGTGCTGGACGTGGTCGAGCTTTCCTCGGCTGACGATCACGTGCTGGAGTTGCCTTTGCACCTAACCGGCCGGGTGGAAGTTCAGCCGCCTGGCTCCTGGGAGCGAGCCGAGCTGGCTGACGAGTTTGCCCGCGACGGAGAGCGGTTCGTCCCCGCATCGGACCAGCCTGTGGTACTCCGTGCCTGCGGCCACGAAGGGTCTCGTATGGCGGCCCACCTACTGTTCTCCGGTGAGCTGCTCCGCGCTCATGCGCCGGGGGTTCCCGGCACTCCGGGCCTGCAGCCCTTTTATCTGCTCCGTGAGCGGGGCCGGAACCTCCGCGTCGTTACCGTTCTGGAGCCGGGCCGTGATCTTTCCAAGGTCACTCGGGCTCAGATGAACGAAGCGGCTATCGAGGTGCATACCGCGTCAGGCATCGATCGCCATCTCGGCACCACGGCTGGCTGGGAGGTGCGCACTCCCACCGAAGTAATCCGGCTGGGCGGTGCGCGGCGCCAGACACCGGCCTTTCAGCCGCTGGTGCGAACCGATCGTCCGCTGGTGGCCGCGGGCATTGCGGTGCAGGTGGCCGGCCCACCGGCACTGGACGGGACGCTCGACGGATTCGATTGCAGTGAGCCGCTGGAGCTGGATCATGAAGACCAGTATCGCCGGAGCGAAGAGCCGTATCCTGGGCTGGAGGAGTTTTCCGCCCGGGGATACGTCAACTGGAACGAGGAGGGCCTCTATCTCGCTATCGAGGTGATCAAGCCCGAGGTGTTCGCTCGAGACCCCGATGCTCGGCCACTCCGGCTGGATAATGAACCGGACGAGATTCACAGCGATGGGGTCCAGGTGTATCTCCGGCCCGGCGCCGATGGGCCGGTGTATGGCCTACTGCTGGTTCCGTCCGCACGAGGCGCCGATCTCATTGGACGGGCAGTGGCCGAAACCGGTGCCACCTCGGGCATGGTCCAGGGGAATTGGCAGGCCACCGATACTGGATACATCCTGACGGCGCGGATCGTTCCGCCGGAGTGGGGCCAGCTTCCACCCGGAATCGAGATCGGGTTCGATCTCCTGGTCAATCACATGACGCCTGGCCGCTACCGCCGCGCAGGGCAACTGGTGTGGAGCGGTGGCGGCGGATGGGTCTGGCTTCGAGGCGACCGGCAGGATCCCGCGCGGTTCGGGAGTCTGCTGCTTCAGTGAGAGGGATGCATCCCAGCGAGGCGAGATGACCGAGTTTATCGCCGGCTTTACCTCTACCGGCAGCAAACGACCCGAGACGCTGTTCGGGAGCCAGGATTCGGAGCTTCCTTCGCGGATGACGCGGTCCGTCGGGTGCAGGGTGTGGGACGATCAGGGTCGGGAGTACGTCGACTATCTAATGGGGCTGGGCTCGGTGGCGCTGGGGTATGGTCATCCGGAGGTGTCCCGGGCCGCCGCAGCGGCGATCGAATCGGGAGTGGTCGGCCCGCTGGCGCCGGTGCTGGAAGAAGAGCTGGCCGGCGAAATCTGCCGGCGCATGCCCTGGGTGGAGCAAGTCCGCTTTCTCAAGACCGGAGCGGAGGCCATGGCGGCGGCGGTGCGCCTTGCCCGGGTCGCAACCAGCCGCGAGGGCATTCTGGGGTGTGGTTATCACGGGTGGCTGGACTGGTCCCAGGGTTCAGCGGGGGTCCCCCAGGCAACCCGTGCGCTCTATGGCGAGCTCCCCTTCAACGACCCGGCTCGAGCTCGAGAGCTGATCCGGGCCGCGGGCGACAGCCTGGCAGCCGTGGTCTTCGAGCCGTTGATCGTTACCGAGCCGACTCCCGAATGGCTGGACGTGCTGCGAGAGGAGACCTCGCGCACCGGGGCGTTGCTCATCGTGGACGAGATCAAGACCGTCTGCCGGCTTGCGGTCGGAGGGGCCACCGAGCGCTACCGCCTTGCTCCGGATCTGGTGGTGATGGGGAAGGCGCTGGCCAATGGGTTCCCACTCGCCGCGGTGGGAGGACGACGCGCCATCATGGCAGGGGTGACCCGCACCTGGATCTCCTCCACCCTGGCAACCGAGTTCGTCTCGCTGGCGGCAGCTCGGGCGACCCTTGGTGTTATGGCAAGCCGCGCGGTACCCGAGCACTTGCATAGGGTCGGCGCTCGTCTCCTGAAAGGATTGGGCCTACTCCACCAGGGACATCCTGATCTGATTAGCGGTGTCGGCGGCGTTCCCGAGATGTGCTTCCTCCACTATGGCGACGAAGCTGTGTCTCGGGCCGTGACCGCAGCGTGTGCCCACAGCGGCCTTCTGTTCAAACGCTCAGCCTACAACTTCGTGTCACTCGCCCACGACGAAGCTACGGTGGAGCGAACTCTCGAGCAGCTGGATGAGGCCCTCTCGGCGGTGGCGAGACCAGCCTAAATTCCAAAGCGTGGGCCGGCGTGGTCGCACTTGAACTGGAGGAACTCATGTCACCCCGGAAGCCAACCGTCGACGATCTCGACGATATCGATGATGAGGATGGAGCGCTGGAAGAAGAGATCGTTCGGGAGACCGATCTCGATTTGACCGTGCTCGATGAAGCGGATGCGGGACTCGGCGGGGTCCCCGCCGAGACCGAGGAGCCGGAGGAGGGGTAGCGGAGCTTGCTGATCGACGTTCACGCGCACTTCTACCACGACCGCTCGCCGCGCGCGGATTGGCGCGAGCGCAATGAGAGCCGGCTTCGGGCCGGCGAACACGTCGGTATCACGGTGCACGTGGCGTCGATCCTGGGCAGTTGGGGACTGACCTCACCGATCTACTTCCCCTCACCGGGAGACATCACTTACGCCAATGACTTCCTGCTGACGCTGCAGCGGTCGCATCCGGGGCGGATCCGCGGCTATGTGGTCGTCAATCCCAACTTTCAGGACCATGCTCTGGGTGAGCTGAAGCGCTGCCTGGACGCCGGCATGATCGGCATCAAGCTCGCCGCCAGCCGGCGGGCCAACGATCCGCTGCTGGATCCGATTTGCCAGATCGCTGGAGCCCGCGGCGTGCCGGTTCTCCACCACATCTGGCAGCATCGGCGGCGTGAATATCCCGGTCAGGAGGCCAGCGATGGTGCGGAGCTGGCCGCCCTGGCCGCGCGGCATCCCCGGGTCAATTTTCTGCTGGCGCACATCAGTGGGGGAGGGGACTGGATCCATTCGTTGGCTGCCGTACAGGGCGTGCCAAATGTGTACCTGGACCTGTCGGGCAGCGGAGTGGATGGCGGCATGCTGGAAGCCTGCCTCGAGGCGGTGGGTGTCGAGCGCTTGGTCTGGGGCTGCGACGTGACCATCGATACCGGCTGGGCCAAGCTTCGTTACCTCCGGCAGCTGCTTCCGACGGCGGATGTCGACTTGATCGGATGGCGCAACGCCACGCGCATCTTTCCTCCCGCCGCATTCCCCAGCGATTGATGCGGATCGACGTCAACAGCTTCGTGGGTTCGTATCCCTTCCGCCGGGTGCCGGGAACCTCCGCGGATGCCGTACTGCAGGCGATGGAGCGGACGGCAATTGATCGCGCCTGGATCAGCCACCTGCCCAGTGTATTCTGGCGGGATCCGGCGGCGGGCAACGCCTGGCTCTATCAGACTGCGGCTGCCGATGAGCGGCTCTGGCCGGTTCCGGCGGTGCATCCCGGCCTGCCCGGCTGGGAAGAGCACGTGGCCGAGGCCCGCGCCCGCAAGGTGCCGGCGGTTCGCTGCGATCCTACCCATTACGGACTCGATCCGGTTGGTTCGGAGATGCGGGCCCTCGTGGCGGAGTGCGCTCGCCAGGGCATCCCTCTGCTCCTGGCTGTTCGGCTGGAGGACAGCCGCCAGCGCCATCCCAACGACACCGCGCGTGAGCTGCCCGCTTCTGCGGTCCGCGCCCTGATCCGGGCCGACCCGCGAGTACGGCTCATCGTCACCCATGCCGACCGGAGTTTCATCGAAGAGGTGCACTTTGGTTCGACTCCGGCGGAGTCGAACCGCATCTGGTGGGATATCTGCTGGATCTGGGGGCCTCCGGAGGATCACCTCCAGGTCCTGCTCCACACCATCGGCGTAGAACGGTTCCTGTTCGGTACCGGGCAACCGCTCCGGATTCCGGAGTCGAGTGTGGCCAAGCTAGATCTTCTGCAGCTTCCTGAGCCATCTCGCGCGGCGATCGAGTCGCAGAATGCGGAGCGGCTATGAGTTCGCTGGCTGAGCGTCTCGAGGGCGGCCTCATACCCGCGGTTCCGGTCCCCTTTCGGGGATCGGAGATGGATGCCGCGGCCCAGCTGTCATACGCTGCATGGATGGCGGCCCAGCCGGTGGCGGGCGTCGCCGTATGGGCTCACACCGGACGGGGGCCGCACCTCAACGGAGAGCAGCGGCGGCTGGTCCTGGAGACATGGCGAGAGACATTGCCGGATCGAATCATCGTGGCCGGCGCGCGCGACATCACCATGGCCATCGAGGCCCGGCGAGGAAAGGCCGATGCGCTGCTGGCATTCCCCCAGGCATCTGATCCCGTGGCCTATCACCAGCGCCTGGGCCGGGAGCTTCCCATTATTGCCTTTTATCTGTACGGTGCGGCCGGTGGGGTGGACTACGATGACGAAACGCTGCACCGAATCCTGGCGCTGCCGGAAGTCATCGGGATCAAGGTAGCGACGCTGGATTCGGTCATGACATTTCAGCGGATTGCGGCCGTGCTGCGGGAACACCCGACTAAAATGCTCATCACCGGAGAAGATCGATTCCTGGGCTATTCGCTGCTGCTGGGCGCCCGTGCCGCTCTGATCGGCATGGGCTCGGCATTGCCGGATCTCCAGGCCGATCTCATCCGGGCTCGTTGGGCGGAGGACTGGAGCCGCTTCGTGGCCCTCTCGGAGCTGTGTGACCGTTTTGGCCAGGTCACTTTCATCCATCCGATGGAGGGCTACATCCGGCGGATGCTCTGGGCTGCGGCGGCCGAGGGGGCGATTCCGGAGAGCTCCTGTGATGACCCCTGGGGGCCGCCGCTTCCGGAAGAGGAGCGCCGGGCAGTCGAACGCATGGTGCGAGATGCACGAGCAACTCGAGCGTGACTTCGAGCGCTTCAAGCGCGAGCTGCCCCGCGATTTCCCCGCCCACGTGCGGGAGACCTACCGTATCGATCTCACCGGCCGCTATCTGGGCCATCCCATCCCGCATCCCATCGGCAAGGGCTCGGGCCAGCTTTCCTTGAACGTGGAGCAGTTGGAGGCCGACCGCACCGCGGGCCTGGCCTTCGTGGCACTCAAGACCGTCATCGCCGAAGATCCCGCCGGAGAGCGCGCGATGAACGCCTGGGCAATCCACGAGACGCGAATGAAGGTGGAGCGCCGCCGCTCCGCTGCCGGCCGGGAAGGCTGGACGGTCTCGTGGAAAGGTCGCGGCTGGGATCGGTCCTTCGACGAGTACCTCGAGTTGGTCCGGGCCGCCGCCGATCTGACCCGCGCCGGTGAGCTGGTCGCCGTGCCTTCAGTCAAGTACCACCTCCCCCGGCTGGAGGAGCCGTTCCGCTCCGCTGAGTATCGCTACACTACCGAGCGGTTGGCCGTTGCGTGGGGGGCGGATCCACTTCCGCTGGAGAAGGATTTTTCCCCGACCCTGGCGGGTGACAGGCTGTCCGAAGAGCGACAGCAG
>DASRIN010000359.1:0-5054 GCA_035649975.1 Gemmatimonadales bacterium | reverse complement strand
CGGCAAGCTCCCCGGCCGGAAGATGGCGGTAGTGATGGACACGGTGTTGCTTGCCGTGGGGGGCTCGGAGAAGGCGTTGCCCCTCGACTCCCCCCGGGCGGTGCGCTCCGGCAAGGCGGCCTGGAATCCTATGGAGCCGAGCACCCTGGCGTTGCCGCTGGCCGGGAGCGCCAAGGAAGGCGTCGAGATTTCGCTGATGCGGATCGAGCCCGGCGGTGCCGTTGCGAGGCACCGCCACGACTGGGTGGAGGAGTTGTGTGTGATCTCAGGCGATTGCCGCTGCCAGGGCATGGAACTGGGATCGGAAGACTACCATCGCGCCAGTCCCGGAACGAGACACGATGTTCTCACCAGCGTGGGCGGATGCACGATGGTGTACATCACTCGAAAGAGTGAGCAGTAAGCCGTAAGCAGTGTTTTCTCGCCGCCCGTTACCTGCGCGCTAACTTCACGTCCGCCGTCTTCCAGGCCTTCTCGAACCTGGCCTCGACCGCCGCTGCTTCTTTGGTCTTCTTCTGCGCCTTTAGACTCTCCGCCAGGCCGTGCAGCGACCAGCCGTTCTCCGGCCGCCGGCGCAGGTCTTCGCGGAATGCCTTCTCTGCCTGTGCCGGGCGGCCCGCTGCCAGCAGCACCATGCCCAGACGGTGGCGAAGCGGCAGGTACCACTCCGGTGGCTCGGCGTAGGTCAGCTCGTCCTCACCTGCGATCGCCTGGTTGAGCTGCCCCACTGCCTTGTCGACCTTGCCCTGCTTGCCGGCCATCTCCCCGTCGAGGTGCGCGATGGCAATCGCAAGCACCGGCTTGGCCGGGTTGAGGTTCAGCATCTGTTCGGGCGGTATCGCCGCGTCAATTGCTCCCAACTTCTCGCGCTCCGCCGTCGCCTTATCGAGCTTGCCCTGAGCGGTGTAGGCCAGCCCACGGACGTAATGCCATATCCCGGTGGTATAGCGCAGATCCTTGGGAGGAGCCGGCTGCTTCAGGATGTCGCCCCACTTCGAGAAGCGAGCCAGAGTGTACAGCATCGTGGGCGAGAAGTACTCGAGTGGCGGGACCTGCTTGACCACCTCGTGCGGCACAGTCTTTTCGATGTCCTTCGCCGCCTTGATCGCGTCGCCGCTCCTCCCCAGCATGTTCAGCGCATACCACATCACGTGGAAGTTGTGAGGGTAGTAGCCCATCGGATAGACGCCGCTGGGGTGCCGCTCGCTGATGAACCGCTCGTCGGCGTGTACCGCGTGGGCGTTGTGCTCGACTGCGAGATCCCACTGGCCCAGCTTGATGTAGATGTGAGTCGGCATGTGTACCAGATGACCGGCGCCCGGCATCAGGGCGCCTAAACGCTTGGCACAGGGGACGGCTTTGCTGGCCTCGTTCGACGCTTCTACCGCATGGATGTAGAAGTGGCAGGCGCCGGGGTGGTCGGGATTTCGCTTGAGCACGGTCTCCAGCACCTTCACCGTTTCTTTGGTGGAGGGCGCCTTAGGGTCGCCACCGTTGGTCCAGTAGTTCCAGGGCCGCAGGTCCATCAGCGCCTCGGCGTAGAGTGCCCCCGCATCATCGTCATCCGGGAACATCCGACTCACCCGGGCGATGGCGCGGGCCCAGGCTGTGTCCAGCGAGGCTCGGTTGGCGGACGGGTCTGCCGAGTAACGCTTGGCCAGTGCATCGATATAGGCCCGCTCCTGGGGTGTCACCTTCACCGAGTGGCTCACCGCATTGTACGCAGCCTCCCAGGCAGGCCGTACCAGTGAGGTGTCCATCGGGAGGTTGATGTTGGGACCGAGCGCGTAGGCGATGCCCCAATAGCACATGGCGCAGGTGGAGTCATGCTTCAACCCCTCCTTGAACGACTTGATTGCCTCATCGTGGTTGAAGGCGTAGGTAAGCCGAAGCCCCTGGTTGAAATACTGCTGGGCCAGCTGCACCTCGGTGGTGATGGTATGGTGCAGAGAGCCCAGATTGTCGTAGAGGGGGATCTCGAGAGTGGCGGAGTCCGTAGTGGGTGCCCCGGGCGGATGGCGATGCTCCTGAGCTTGCAGAACCGATGTCATCAGGGACAAAGCCAGGCCCGATCCGAGACCGAAGCGAAGATACCGTAACATCATGGCCTGCTCCTCGGAGATAAAGTTTCTCCTGCGCTGATCACTTGCCTTCGGCGGCAGTCAGCCGCCCAAACTCGGGGTTCGACCGCAGCGCCCAGAAATTCGGGTCGAGCCGGAGCCATGCCGGCGATACATAGAACGGGATTGAGAGCAGCGTGCCCAGGGTCACGACGGCCTCGTCCTCCATACCCAGCCGCGACTGAACGCAGGCCAGCCGGTAGACCAGGAGCGCGCCGTTCAAGGCGTCCTTGGCGATGGGAAGCAGAGAGATGGCTTTCTCCGCCTCGCGGAGCGCCTCGTCCTTGCGACGCAGATAGGAATCGACCAGAGCCAGGCGCGAGTAGATCTCGGCGTCGTCGGGCGTGGCCTTCACTTGTGAAGTCAGGAGCCGCTCCGCGGCGCGAGCCCGGCGTTGAGCTGTGGCTGAGTCTCCCCGCTGGAGATAAATGGCCGCCGAAGCTGTATGCCACCACACCGTGTCGCCGAAGAATTGCTCGGGTCCCATGCGGAGCACGTTAGTCTGCTGATCCTCATCCAGCAGCCAATAGAGATCCCAATAGGTGGCAACGAAAGGCAGCAGCTCATCGGGTGGGATCTGGGAGGCTCCGCTGCGTATGGCCCTGCGCGCTTCGTCCAGCTTTCCCTCGCCCAAGGAAATCATGGCTCGGAGCTGATAGGCTTCGGGGTTGGTTGGGCCCAGAATAATGTACCGGTCAGCCGCGCTGCGAGCTTCGGCATAGCGCCGGAGCCAGAGCAGATTGGTGGCCAGGCCAGCCGCATGGCCCGCCGCAGTAGGATCGAGAATGACTGCTCGCTGACGATAGGGCAGGGCTGCGAGCCAACGTCCCTCCAGCTCGAGGAAGCTGGCGGTATAGCCGATCAGGCGTGCGTTCGAGGGGTCCGCCTGCAAGCCCCGGCGGGTCTCCTCCCGTGCCGCTCCCTGGTTTCCCTTCATCAGATGGTAGTAGGCCAAAACCTGGCGGGCATCTGCTTCTGCGCCTCCGATCCGGAGCGCCCGCTCACCGTGGTTCCTGGCCTGCTCCAGCAGCTTGGGGTCGGCGGTCGCGTTGTTCCACAAAGCCGCCTCGGTCCAGCCCAGCTGAGCCCAGGCCGCCGCAAGGTTGGAATCCCGTTTCACTGCGTTGCTGAACTCCGCCATGGCTCGCTTGAGCTCGCCGGGACCCGAGGCACCCTGGCGCATGATCTGTTGACCTCGGAGATAGGCCTCGTAGGCCTCGGGATCCCGACGCTGCTCCGATACCTGTGTCTTCTCGACCGGCCGGCCGGATGCCACTCCCGGCGATCCAGCTATCTCCTGAGACGGGGCGAGCCAGCCTTGGCGCCAGGCGGCGACGGCGGTGCCCGCCACCAGCACCAATGCTACCGCGATGAGGGCTCCCCGCTGGAGGCCGGCGCCGGGCATGCGACCCCCTGAGGGAACGGTCCCCGCCAGCGCATCGGCAAACTCACCGGCAGTTTTGAACCGATCGTCCGGCTTTGTCGCCAGCGCCTTCATCAGGGCTCGGCTCACCGGGCGGGGCACGCCTGACCGACGCTGGTTGATGGTGACGGGAGGACCGTGAAGCCGCTGGGCCACGACCGCCCTCGGCGTTCCGGTGAATGGGGGTCCCCCGGCCAGCATCTCGTAGAGCACGCATCCCAGCGCGTAGACGTCGGCCCGGCCGTCGACCTCCTGGGATCCGCTGGCTTCCTCTGGGCTCATGTAGGCGGGGGTTCCCACCGCAAAGCCGGTGGCGGTGAGACCATCGCCCGCCGCCTTGTCCAGCGCCCGGGCCACACCGAAGTCCGCTATGACCGCGTGCTGCTCCTCGATCATGATGTTCTCGGGTTTGACATCGCGGTGCACGACACTTCGCCGGTGGGCGTAGTCCAGGGCCGAGGCCACTTCGCAGGTGATCCGAACCGCCTCTTCGACCGGGATGGTGCGATCCCGGACCAGCCGCTGCCTCAGGGTTTCACCTTCGACAAACGGCATGGTGTACCAGAGCTGGCCCGCGGCCTCACCCGAGTCGAACACCGGGAGGATGCGTGGGTGGCGCAACTGGGCGGTGATCCTGATCTCGTGCAGGAACCGCTCGCCGCCGACCGAGGAGGCGAGATCCGGTCTCATCACCTTGAGAGCCACGAGCCGGTCATGACGCTGGTCGCGGGCGAGGTAGACCGTCGCCATTCCACCCTTTCCCAGCTCGTGCTTGATGGCGTAGCGGCCGGCCAGGGCGTCCTGGATCTGGTACAGAATCGGGACGCTCTGACTGAGCGGCTTGTGATCCGGAGGTGTCGGAGTTCTGGTCGGCCGTGCTGCTCCCAGCTTCTCCAGGGTGCTGTGGGCACCCTCGAGTTCCCGGGAGGCGGGCTCCTGGCGTCCCAACTTCGTCAGGCTCTCGGCCAGCTGAAGCCGGGAACGGGCCGCCTCGAACGGGGTCTCGTTCCGCTCAAACAGGGCCGCGCTCGTCTCCAACCGCTCGCAGGCGGCCTGATGGTTGTCTTCCGCAGCGAGGAGACACCCCTCCGCATGAGCGACGATCGCCTGGAGCGGCTCCGTGCCCACAGTTTGGGCGATGGTTTGCAGCTCGGCGATGGCAGCTCGGGCCTCGTCCAGCGACCCCGCATCAATTCGTGCTCGAGCCAGGACGTCGAGCCCAGGCACTCGTTCGGTGCGGTCAGCCGGCGGCACCCGGCGCAGGTACTCCTCCGCCAAGTCCGCCGCCGTCCTCGGCTCGCCGCGGTCCAGAGCCAGCTGGGCCCGCCCCAGTACCGCCAGCAGGTGAGTCCCGCTCTTGGCCAGGAGCTCTTCCGCCTCTTCCCAGCGGCCCTGTCGGCGGCGGAGGTCGGCCAAGCGGATCTGCGCAATCGGCACCAGCCGAGGCTGAACCTGTTCGACGTGGCGGCGCAGTGCTTCGATCTCCTGTTCGGCCTCGGTCCATTCCCCCC